>JAHELM010000144.1 GCA_024644185.1 Rhodospirillales bacterium
CGCGAACCCGCCCGACGCGTATCGTTGGCGTGGATATTGTGCATGATCGTGAACAGCCATGCGCGGGTGTTGCCGTCGGCGCGCCACAGATGCTGGCGCGACAGCGCGCGCTCCAGGCAGTCCTGCACCAGATCGTCGGCCTGAACCGCATCGCGGGTCAGCGCCCGCGCGTAGCGGCGCAGATTCGGAACCCATTTTTCGAGTTGATCGGCGAAGCGTTGCAATTCCATCCGTTCCTGTCGCTTTCCCGCATGTTGGCGACCGCTTTGCCCAGTATACACTGGAGACCGCCATTTCATTCCCGGTGGCGAAATTCATGGAGGCGCGTCGGATGCTTTCGGCGGTTGCGGCGGCCTGGGCCCTGTTGCTGGGCATCGGGCTGATGATGCTGGGCAACGGGCTGCAAGGCACGCTACTGGGCATCCGTGCGTTGATGGAGGGCTTCTCCACCCCGGTCACCGGCCTGGTGATGACCGGATATTATATCGGCTTCCTGGCCGGTTCGGTCCTGGCGCCCCGGATCGTCGAGCGCGTCGGGCATATCCGCGTCTTCGCGGCGCTGGCGGCGATCGCCTCGGCGGCCGTGCTTCTGCATCCGCTGTATATCGACCCGTGGTTCTGGGGGGCGATGCGGCTGGCGACGGGATTCTCCTATGCCGGGCTGTATGTCGTGGCCGAGAGCTGGCTGAACGACCGCGCCACCAACGAAACCCGCGGCAAGATCCTGTCGGTTTACATGATCGTGATGCTGAGCGGCCTGGCGCTGGGCCAGTTGCTGTTGAACTTCGGCGATCCCGGCGGCTTCGACCTGTTCATCCTGATCTCGGTTCTGGTGTCGCTGGCCCTGGTGCCGATTTCCCTGACGGCGGCGTCGGCGCCGGATTTCCAGGCGCCGACGCCGGTTGGCCTGCTGGAACTGTACCGGATCTCGCCGCTGGGCGTGCTGGGCGGGCTGGGGGTGGGCATATCGCAGGGCACGGTCTTCGGCATCGGCGCCGTCTATGCCCGGATTTCCGGCATGTCGACCGCCGAAACCTCGCTGTTCATGGCCCTGATCGTGATCGGCGGCATCGTGCTGCAATGGCCGATCGGCTGGCTGTCGGATATTTTCGACCGGCGCCGGGTCATCGCCGTCGTCACCTTCATCGCCGCCGCCACCGCCATCGCCGGCGCCCTGCTGCCGCTGCCGCTCTGGGGGGTGATGGTCGTCGCGCTGATTTTCGGCGGCGTGAACCTGCCGATGTATTCGCTGTGCGGCGCGCATATCAACGACCACCTGGCACCGGCCCAGATGGTCGGCGCCAGCAGCGGCCTGGTTCTGGTGACCGGGCTGGGCGCGGTGGTCGGCCCCGGCATCGCCTCGGCGGCGATGGCCTATACCGCGCCGGCGGCGTTCTTCTGGTGGCTGGCCGCCATCCACGCGGCGATCGGCGTGTTCGCGATCTGGCGGATGACCCGGCGCGCGCCGGTGCCGATGGACGAACAGGGCGCCTTCGTCGCCATGCCCCCGCGCGCCTCGCCGATGGCGGCGGCGATGGGCCCCGGTGGCGAGTATCCGGAGGACGTACCGGCCGCCCCCCGGAACCCGGCTGAAGGCTGACCGCGCGGCGGGATTGACGTAGCTCATTGTTGCCGGGCCGGGCCTGCGCGAAGCTGCGCCTGTCGACTTCAAGCAAACAGGCATCCGGAGGGTGACCGCCATGCCCGATATCAGCACCGAAAAGGTTTGCTACGTCATCGTCAAGGCGCGCGAATTCGACGTCAAGGTTGGCGTCGAGGAACCGGAACCGGGCGGCAACCCCTCGGATTCCGGGTCGCGCGAGGTTTTGCAGGATTACGCCGACGACCCCACCTACCAGGAACTCAAGGGCTTCGTCGACGATTTGAACGAGGACGAGCAGATCGACCTCGTCGCCATGGTCTGGGTAGGCCGCGGCGATTTTTCCGCCGCCGAATGGGCCGAGGCCCGTGAAGAGGCGACCCGCGCCCGCGAGGAACACGGCCATACGTCGGAGTATCTGCTGGGCGCGCCGCTGCTGGGCGATTACCTGGAAGAGGCCATGAACCAGTTCGGGCTCGACTGCGCCGAGGTCGAGTTGAGCCATCTTTAACCGGAACGCACAATATCCGTTTGGTTACCAAATCCGTTTGGTTACCAAGTTTTTACACAATAGGCCTTAAATTCCGCATGCCGATGACATGGACCCGCAAAGAACGGGCCGTCGGGGTTGCACACAGGCATCGGGGAACATGCGCATTGAAGCCGAAATCCAAAAGGGATTTATCGGGACCGACTGACGCCGGGATCTTGCACGAGCGCCTGCGCGAGGTTGAGCGCGAGGCCGAGGAATTGCGCGCGCAGCTCGATGGCCTGGGGGTGGGGGACGAGGTTCCCGATCCCGCACCCGCCGAACGCAGTCAGACAACGTCCGTCACCGAGCTTTACCGGCAGGTCGCGGCGATTCTCGATATTACCGCCGAGGCGATAATCACCATCGACGATCGCGGAATCGTTCGCCGCTTCAATCGCGGCGCCGAGACGATTTTCGGCTACCGCGCCAGCGAAATGATCGGCCGCCCGCTCGATATCCTTCTGCCGGATCGGTTCCGCAAGGGGCATCGCGGCCATATCGCCGGGTTCACGCGCGGGCCGGATACCAGCCGGCTGATGAACCAGCGCGGCGAATTGTTCGGGCTGCGCCGCGACGGCACGGAGTTCCCGGCGGAGGCCTCGATCGCCCGCCAGGACGCCGGCGGCCGCACCCTTTTTACCGCAATCCTGCGCGACATTTCCGAACGCAAGACAGTGGAGGCGGCGCTGCAAACCAGCGAGGCGCTGCTGAAATCGGTGCTCGACAATCTTCCGGCGGCGACACACATCAAGGACCTCGACGGCCGCTATACGATCATCAACCGCGAATACGAACGCCAGTTCGGCGTGCGCGCCGGGGATGTCGTCGGCCGCACCGCGGAACAGATCTACCCGCCGCATATCAGCGAACAGGTACGGCGACAGGACAAGGCGGTGCTGGCCGGCGCGATCGGCCAGGAATACGAATTCGAGATCGTCGACGAGGCCAATGGCCGCGTCATTCTGAGCATGAAGCGCCCGTTGCCGGGCCCGGACGGCCAGCCGGCGGCGATCCTGTGCGTCGAGACCGACCTGACCGAGCGCAAACGGGCCGAGGCCGAGTTGCGCGCGCGCGAGGCGCTGCTGCGCAAGGCGCAGGTCATGGCCCGGATCGGCGTCTTCGTCTGGGACGAGGTGGAAGACCGGTGCCAGTTCTGTTCCGACGAAATGGCGGCGATGCTGGGCACCACCGTCGACCGGTTCATGCAGATCTGCGAAACCTATTCCACGTTCCTGGAGCATGTGCACGAGGCCGACCGCGACCGCCATCTGGCGGTCGTCACCACTGCGCGCCAAACGAAATCCCGCTACGACATCGAATACCGGTTTGTGACCGATGACGGAAGCACGCTGACCGTGCGCGAGAGCGGCGAGCCCGAATTCGGCGACGACGGCAACCTGATCCGTACCTTCGGGACCTTCCAGGACGTCACCGAAATGCGCCGTTCCGAGGAAGCCTTGCGCGAGCGCGACGACCAGCTCCGCCAGGCCCAGAACCTGGCGCGCCTTGGCACTTTCGTGTGGAACGATCTTGCCGACTCCTGCGAATACTGCTCGGAGGAAATGGCCACCATCGTCGGGCTCACGCCGGAGCGCTTCATGGCCGAGCGCGGCACCGGCGAGGCGATCGCCAGGAACATCCATCCCGACGACATCGAACGCTACCGCAAGGTCACCGGCGAGGCCATCGAGGCCGGCAAGCCCTACGATGTCGAAATCCGCTATCGCGACGATGCCGGACGCCTGCTGCATGTCCGCGAAATCGGCAAGCCCGGCTTCGATTCGAACGGGCGGCAGATCCGCACGTTCGGCATGGTGCAGGACGTTACCGAGACCCGCCAGGCCGAGGCGGCGCTGCGGCGGAACGAAGGGCTGCTGCGCCAGGCGCAGCGCATGGCGCGGATCGGCACCTTCATCTGGAACGACGCCAGGGGCCGCTGCACCCATTGCTCGGAAGAGCTGGCGGCCCTGCTGGGCATGAACCCGGCCGAATTCATCGCCCGGCGGGGTACCAACGAGACCTATCTGGCCCATATCCACCCGGATGACCGGGCGATATTCAACGGGGCGATGGACGATTATGCCGAACGTCCCGGTGCCTATGACATCGAATACCGCTGTTTTCGCGACGACGGTTCCATCGTCCATCTGCGCGAGATCTGCGAGCCCTATTACGGAGATTCCGGCCATAGCGGTCACTCGTTCGGAACGCTGCAGGACATCACCGACACGCGGCAGGCCGAGGCGGCCCTGCGGCAAAGCGAGTCACAGTTCCGCAGCCTGATCGAAGGATCCATCCAGGGCGTGATGATTCATCGCGACTGGGTGCCTGTTTTCGCCAATCAGGCATTGGCCGACATGTTGGGTTACGATTCGCCGGAAGACATTCTGGCGCTCGACTCGCTCGAACCGGTGGTGGCGCCGGAGGACCGGGATCGACTGCGCGGCTTCCGCGACGCCCGGACGCGCGGGGAGCCGGCGCCCAGCCGCTACGAAGTCCAGGGCTTGCGCCGGACCGGCGAGCGTGTCTGGCTGGAGAACATGGCGCATGTCGTCGACTGGGGCGGCCGGCCGGCAATTCTGCTGACCATTGTCGACATCACCGAGCGCAAGCAGGCGGAGGCGGCGCTGCATCGGGCCATGCGCGAGTCCGAACTGCTGCAGAAGATCGCAACCGCCGCCAACGAAGCCGACAGCGTCGAACAGGCGCTGGAGGAGATCTGCACCCATGGCGACTGGCTGGTCGGTCATTATTTCAAACGGGCCCCGACCGGCGACCTGATGGTGCCGGGAAATCTGTGGTACAGCCGGACCCCTGAAAAGATCGAGTCGCTGCGCCGGGCCACGGTGGATATCAGCTTTGAAACCCGGGAGGGACTGCCCGGCCGCGTCATGGCATCGCGCGCGCCGGCCTGGATTTCGGACCTGACGGCGGACAAGAATTTCTTTCGCACCATGCTGGTTCCCGACCTCGGCGTCGCCAGCGGCTTTGCCTTTCCGGTGATGATCGGGCGCAAGGTGATGGCGGTCGTCGAGTTCTTCTCGGAAACGAGGCGCGTTCCGGAACCGGAGCTGATCGAACTGACCGCGCGCGCCGGCACCATCCTGGGCCGTGCCTTCGAGAGGCAAGCCGCCGAACGGGCCCTGCGCGACAGCGAAGAGCACTTGCGTCTGATCACCGACAATCTTCCGGTGTTGATCGCCTATGTCGGCCCCGACAAGCAATTCCGCTTCGTCAACAAGACAACGGAACGCTGGTACGGCCGCCGGGCGGTCGAGCTCGTCAGTCACCCGCTATCCGAATTCTTCCCGCCCGCCGCCTTCGCCCGAATGGAGCCGCGGCTCGATGCGGCGCTGGCCGGCACGGTCATGCATTTCGACGAGACCCTGACCTATGGCGATGGCCAGACCCGCAACATCGACGTCACCTATCTGCCGCATCTGGGTCCCGAGGGCGACGTGCGCGGCGTGTTCGCTCTGGCGGCGGACGTCACCGACCGGCTGCGCGCCGAGGAACAGTTGCGGCAGTCCCAGAAGCTGGAGGCCGTGGGCAAGTTGACCGGCGGCGTCGCCCATGACTTCAACAATCTTCTGGCGGTCATTCTCGGCAATATCGAATTGCTGCGCGACCGGATCGGCGCATCCGACCCGTCCGTGCAGGCGATCACCCGGGCGACGCTGCGCGGGTCCGAGCTGACGCAGCGCCTGCTGTCCTTCTCGCGCCAGCAGCCGCTGCGCCCCGCGGCGCTGGACGTTTCCGCCGCGATGCGCGAGATGGCGGGGATTCTGACCCGCACCCTGGGCGAGACGATTCGCGTCGAGACCCGCCTGGCGCGCTCCATATGGCCGGCACGGGTCGATCCGGGCCAGCTCGAAAACGCCGTGCTCAACCTGGCGATCAATTCCCAGCAGGCGATGAAGTCCGGCGGCACCCTGCGCATCACCACCCGCAATGTCACCCTGACCGCGGTGCAGGCGGAGCTGATCGAGGGCGGGCATCCCGGCGATTTCGTCGAATTGTTGCTGTCCGATACCGGTTGCGGCATGTCGGCCGATGTTCGCGCCCGCGCCTTCGAACCGTTCTTCACCACCAAGGGCGTCGGCGAAGGCAGCGGGCTTGGCCTCAGCATGGTCTATGGCTTCGCCACGCAGTCCAACGGGTTCGTGACGCTGGACAGCGAGCCGGAAAAAGGCACCGCCGTGCGACTGTTCCTGCCGCGCGCCGCGCCCGGCGCGGCGGTGTGCAAGCCGGCCGAGATCGCCGAACCGGAAACCGGTGGCGGCACGATCCTGGTGATCGAGGACGATCCGGACGTCCGCCATTTGACCGTGGCGCTGTTGCGCAGCCTCGGTTATTCCGTCCTCGAGGCCGAGGATGCGGAGACCGCGATCCCGCAGATCCGGGCCAATCCGGCGATCGACATGCTGCTGTCCGACGTGGTTCTGCCCGGCGGCAGCAGCGGACCGGCGATTGCCGAGGCGGCCCGCAAGCTGCGGCCGGATCTGAAGGTCTTGTTCATGTCGGGCTATGCCGAGGATGTGGTTCGCCGCAACGAGCGGGGCGACATGGC
>JAHELM010000145.1 GCA_024644185.1 Rhodospirillales bacterium
CGGGGTGCGAAGTTCATGGCTCATATTGGCAAGGAACTGCGACTTGGCGTGGTTGGCGCGCTCGGCTTCGCGCATGGCGGAAACCAGGGCGTTCTGTGTCGCCTTGAGCCCGGCGATATCGCGAAAGACCCAGATCGTCACCGGATCCAGGCCCGACCGGTCGGCCAGTTCGGCGGTCGAGACCAGAACCGGCAGGGCGTCGCCGCCCTTGATGCGGGCGATGCCCTCTCGGGGGCGGGCCGCGGTTCCGTTTGGCACATCGGATTGCGGCACTTCGAGAAAGGCGGTGACCGGCTGGCCGATCAGCTCGGCTTCCGGATGGCCGAGGATAAGGCACGAGGCGCGGTTGACGGTCAGGATGGTCAACTCGGGGCCGACCACCATCAGCCCGTCCAGCATGCCGTTCAGAATTTCGTCGAGATAGCTCTTGCGGACCGTCGTCTGCTTCAATTCGCGTGCCATCGACACGAACGAGGTGACCAGATCGCGAATTTCGCCGCTGCTCTCGATATCGGACGGCACCACGAAGTCGCCTCGTCCAACCTGACCCGCCATGCGGGTGAGCGCCTGCACCGGGCGGCTCAGCCGATTACCCACCACCACCGCCAGCACCACGCTGACCAGGCCGAAGGCCAGCGAGATGGCGAGCGATACGGACAGGCTGTAGCGCAGACCGCTGGCGATTTGGCCTTCCTGGTCCGCGCGAACCGCGGCAATGTCGCGAGTAATGGGTTCCAGCGACAGGTTGACCGCGACATGGCCGACGGTCTCGTCGGCCAGCAGAATTGGCGATGTCGCGGTGACGCTGTCGGCAAGGAATTCGACAACCGGGATCCGGCCCAGCGGCAGCGCCGCCCCGGCCGGAAGCTGGTTCTGCAAGCCGGCGGCGTAAAGCAGGCCCTGCAGATCGTATACGGCGACGCCATTCACGTCGGGCTGGCCGGCGACGCCGTTGACGACGGTGCGAATGGAGTCGACGTCGAGCAGATAGATCGAATTGACCATGCCGAAGGCTAGCGAGTTCGACAGATCGATTGCACGTCGCTGATATTGCTGCAACAGCGCCTCGTCCATCGAAGCGGCCGCCGTTTCCTGCATTTCGCGCGATGTCAGGTTGAATTCGAAGACCAGCGCCGCCGACAGGCTGGCGACAATCATCAGCGTCAGACCGACGAGGACGAGGGCATAGCGGGTTTTCTGGGCCACACGCATCAACCGGCGCGCCCGTGCGCTCGCAGCCAGATCGCGCGGGTCGCTTCCAGCCCCGTCACGGCGGGGCCGTCCAGACGGTCATAGCGGGCGACGCCGAAATAGGCCTTCAGGGTCGCCCTTCCGGCAGGGGTTTCGTGCATGTGTTCCAGAACATCCGACAACCGCGCGGCCAGCGCAACATCCAGTCCGGCGCGAACCATCACGATCGATCTCACCACCGGCGGGGTTCGGTGGATCGCCACGATATCCGATTTCAGATGCGCCGGCATGGCGGATGGATCGTCCCAGTCCAGATTGCTGATTGCTCCGGCATCCGCCAGGCCGCGACTGACCCAGGCGACGACGTTGATTTCCCCGTTGGCGAAGCTGTAGCCGACCCGCCCGTCCGGCACCGGGTCGCGTGGGCTGCGCATTTCGAAGAGGTTCAGGTTGGCGGTTTCCAGCACGTCGCGCGGTATCAGGTAGCCCGAGGTCGAACCGGGATCCTCGAAGGCGAAGCGCCTGCCCGCGATGTCCTCGATGCGTTTCACCGGGCCGTCGGCCCGGGCGATGATGATCGAGCTGTACTCGGCCACGCCGCTCTTCCACTCGCGGAGCAGCAACCGCGCAACGCCGGCAGCCTCCAGATCGAGCGCCATGAACGGCGTCTCGGAGACGATGTCGACCTTGCCGGCGGCCAGCAGCTCTTTCATCTTGTCGAGCGTTTCCACCATGGCCACATCGACCCTGGCGACGCCGTCCGGCGCCAGCTCGCGCGCCAACTCGTCGGCCATCGCGCGCAGTTTTGGAAAATGCTTCTGCGGTTCGTCGGTGATGCGGCCAAGCACCAGCGTTACAGCATCGGCCGCATGCGCGGGACGCGGCAGCGGCGCCAGAACTGGTACCGCGATTGCCAGATTTAGCAGAATGCGAAACGCAAAATGGGACATGGCGCAACACCTCACGGCCTGCCGACGGGTGTCTCGCAGGCTTATTCGCGTATGCCCCTGATTGTGGACGTGGGGCCAGACGGCAAAATGCAAGAGTCGTGCCGTTGCGCGATGCAAGAGTCGTGCCTTTGCGCGCGAAATGCCGATCGATCAGCCGGGAATGTCATCCGGGAAATGCCGCAGCAGCGACAACAGCGGATTGGGCGCGGCCTGACCAAGCCCGCAAATGGAGGCATCCATCATGGTTCGCGACAGTTCTTCCAGAAGCGCCCGATCCCAGCGCGCAGCCTGCATCAGCTTTACCGCCTTTTCGGTTCCGACCCGGCACGGCGTGCATTGACCGCAGGATTCATCCTCGAAAAACCGCATCAGATTCAGCGCCGCGGCCGGCAAGTCATCCTTGTCGGACAGCACGATCACCGCGGCGGAACCGATGAAGCAGCCATGCGGCTGCAAGGTGTCGAAATCCAGCGGGATGTCGCCCATGGTGGCGGGAAGGATGCCGCCGGAGGCCCCGCCCGGCAGATAGGCCTTGAAAGCGTGGCCGTCTTCCATGCCGCCGCAAAACTCGTCGATCAACTCGCGGACCGTGATTCCGGCGGGGGCAAGCTTGACGCCCGGCTCGCGGACCCGGCCGGAGACCGAGAAGCTGCGCAAACCCTTGCGCCCGTTGCGGCCATGCCCGGCGAACCAGTCGGCGCCGCGTTCGACGATCTCGCGCACCCAATACAGCGTTTCCACATTGTGGATCAGGGTCGGCCGGCCGAACAGCCCGATCTGGCTGGGGAAGGGAGGCTTGTGCCGTGGCAGGCCGCGTTTGCCCTCGATGCTTTCCAGCATCGCCGACTCCTCGCCGCAGATATAGGCGCCGGCGCCACGCCGCACGTGGACACGGCGACCCTTGGCCAGCCCGGACGCTTCCAGCGCCGCGATCTCGCGCAGCAGGATTTCGCGAATATCCGGGTATTCGTCGCGAAGATAAACGTAGATGTCGGCGGCTTCGACCGCCCAGGCGGCAATCAGCATGCCCTCAAGGAAGCGGTGCGGGTCGCGCGACAGGTAATGATGATCCTTGAAGGTGCCGGGTTCGCCCTCATCGGCATTGACCGCCATCAGGCGCGGCCCGGGCTCGGCCCGTACGAAGCGCCATTTGCGGCCGGACGGAAATCCGGCCCCGCCAAGACCGCGCAGGCCCGATGCCTCCATGACACCGATCATGTCGTCCACGGTTCGTGTGCCGGCGACGCAGTCCTGCAACAGCCGATAACCACCATCGCCGCGGTATGCCTCAAGATCGCGATAGTCGGGCAGGGCCGGCTTTGCGTTAGTGGCGGATGCGGCGGCGCGAACCTTTGCCACGGTTGCGGGCGCCACGGCCTGGTGGCCGATGGCGACGGCCGGCGCCTGATGACAGCGCCCCATGCACGGTGCGCGAACGACGCGGATCCCGTCCTGCCCGGCGGTCTTCTCCAGCGATTCGCGCAGTGCCTCGCCACCGGCCATGGCGCAGCTCAGGGAATCGCAAACCCGCACGGTTACCGGCGCCGACAGTGCTTCGTCGTCATCGACCACGTCGAAATGCGCATAGAAGGTGGCGACCTCGAAAATCTCGGCCAATGGCAGCTTCATAGCCTCGGCCAGCGCCGCGAGATGGCGGGCCGCCAGACAGCCGGTATCGTCCTGCACGGCGTGCAGATGCTCGATCAGCAGGTCGCGGGCGAGAGAACGTCCCTTCAGGATCCGGGCGATATCGGCCGCGGCGGCCGGATCGATTTGCCGCCCCTTGGGATAGGGCGAGGACTGCCTGCGTCCGGCGCCGGGATGTCCGAAGCGGCGAATTTCCTTGTCCAGGCCAGCCATCGCGTTTCCTCGCCCCCACTCTTCTCGAATTGGTTCAGTCATTCTCATCGCGGGTTTGTCGGTGGGCCGCGTGCATGGAAACGTCATCGAGTGGCGCGGCAGCGACCAATGCGACCACCGCAAGGACGATTGTGCGCTTGCCCGCATGCTCAAAATTCACCGTGGCGCGCCCGTTTGCCATGGACTGCACCTGGCCGGTTCCCCAATCGGGCTGGCCCGGATGGCGGACGAAATCTCCCGGAACGAAATCTTGGGTCATGAGCGATGTTGGGTTACAGTATCCTGCAAGGGGCACTTTTGCGCGCCGCACCGACAGTGCAGCTGGGCGGAGGTGTGCCCGAGGTCCAAGAATCAACGGTATAGCCTATGCCCAACCTTGTCGATATGCGCGTCATCGGTCTCTTGTGTTCGCATCTCTGTCATGAACTGGTGAACCCGCTCGGGGCCGTGAACAACGGTATCGAGCTTCTTCTCGATGTCGGCGACGACATGCGCGACGAGGCGTTGGCGCTGGTCGAAAGCAGCGCCATGCGAACAACCAAACGTGTGCAGTTCTACCGCATGGCCTATGGCATGGCCGGCACGACAACGTTGGGCCAGCTCGCCGAAGTGCGCCAGCTTGCGGATGATTTGCTGGGCGAGGGGCGGTTGACGCTGGAGTGGCCGGATGCCGAACGCAATCCGACGCTGGAGCAAGGATTGGGCCGGATGCTGCTGAACATGACGGCGGCGGCGGCCGAGACGCTTCCGCGCGGCGGGGTGCTGACGGTTGCAATCGGACAGTCAGCAGATGCGCCCCTGTTGAGCGTCGCGGCTCGTGGAGAGCGGGCACGGGTCGAGGAAAGCACGCGCCCGATCTTTGCCGGCGACGTGGCGTTCGACAGTCTGACCGCCAGAAACGTGCACAGCTATTACACGATGCGGATGGCGGACACGATCGAGGGACGGCTGGAGGTGGTTGACACCGGTGCCGGGGAAATCCGCTTTGCCTTTTTTCGAAATTAGGCCACGGTTCCGGCGGACCTTCTGAAACCCGCGAATTTCTGCGGCTCTCCGTTTACTGCTTCTTAAACATTGCATGAAAAGCTGTGCCCGTACTGATGCGTCGGGGGAGCCGCGCGTCCTATGAACAGAACGCGGGCAATACAGATATACGGGTTGGGCCATGGATGATCTTCTGAACGAATTTCTGACCGAAACCGCCGAGAACATGGATGTTCTCGATGTCGAGCTGGTCAAGCTGGAACGAAATCCCAACGACCCCGAGTTGCTGGGAAATATCTTTCGGCTTGTACACACGGTCAAGGGTACCTGCGGTTTTCTTGGCCTTCCAAGGCTGGAGGCCGTGGCGCACGCCGCCGAGAGCCTGTTCGCAAGGTTTCGCGACGGCGAGCTCGAGGTAACGCCGAAGGCGGTTTCGCTGGTGCTGGAATCCCTCGACCGGATCAAGGCCCTGCTGAAGCAGTTGGAAAAGACAGGTGCCGAGCCCGATGGCGATGACTCCGATCTGATCCAGCAACTGGAGTCCTTCGCCGAGGACGCCGTCATGGAAGCCATGATGGGCGACGGCGAGGTGACCGAGATCGCGGAAGACTCGAACGAACTCCAGGCAGCGTTCGACGCCGCCGAATATCAGGGAATGCTTGCCGCGGCACAGGCCGCCGCGGATTCCGACGAGGTCGAATTCGAAGCGCCGGTTGTGGCGGCGCAGGTCCCCTCCAGGGTCAGGACGACCGAGATGGCGGGGCTGTCCGACGACTTTGTCCCGGGCGCGGGCGGAAATGGCGGCGGTGTCGCCAGCCAGTCGATCCGCGTCAACGTCGATCTGCTGGAAAACCTGATGACGATGGTTTCCGAGCTGGTGCTGACCCGTAACCAGCTTCTGCAGATTTTGCGCGCCCGTGACGACAGCGAATTCTCCAGCCCGTTGCAGCGGCTGAGCCATGTGACCACCGAACTGCAGGAAAGCGTCATGAAGACGCGCATGCAGCCGATCGGCAATGCCTGGGCGAAGCTGCCGCGCATCGTACGCGACTTGTCGATCGAACTCGGCAAGAAAGTCAATCTGCAGATGATCGGCGCCGAGACCGAACTCGATCGTCAGGTGCTCGAACTGATCCGCGATCCGCTGACGCATATGGTGCGGAACAGTTGCGACCACGGCATTGAGATGCCGGCCGAGCGTCGTGCCGCCGGCAAGGCGGATACCGGTACGATAACCCTGAACGCCTTCCATGAGGGCGGCCATATCATCATCGAGATCACCGACGACGGCAAAGGCCTTGCGGTCGAAAAGATCAAGAAGAAGGCGCTTGCACTGGGGCTGGTCAGTGAGTCGGAACTGGACGTCATGTCCGATCAGGCGATTCAGCACTTCATCATGCGCGCCGGGTTCTCGACAGCCGCGAATGTCACCTCGGTCTCGGGCCGTGGCGTCGGCATGGATGTCGTCAAGACGAATATCGAGAAGATCGGCGGCACCATCGAATTGAAGTCGATCGCCGGCCGGGGCACGACCTTCGTCATCAAGATCCCGCTGACCCTGGCGATCGTATCGGCGCTGATCGTAGAGGCGGGGAGCGAGCGTTTCGCGGTGCCGCAGATCAGCGTCGTCGAACTGGTTCGCACCGGTCGTGGCAGCGAGAGCCGCATCGAGCAAATTCATGGGACG
>JAHELM010000146.1 GCA_024644185.1 Rhodospirillales bacterium
CCCGGTTCCGGCATGCACGATGGCATTGTCCTGATCGGGGGCCAGCAGGCTTTCACCACGCCCGCCGGAACCCAGCACGAGCACCGCCCAGGGCGCGGGCGCCGGGCCGCGTCCCTCGTCGTGCATCGCCGCCTCGGCCAGTTCGCTGGCGCGCCGCGTCATGTCGCAATAGACCTGGCTGATCACCGCGGCCGCGTTCATCGCACCGACCCCCTCGGCCAGCATACGGCGTACCAGCCCCGGAAGTTCGGCGCGCACGGCGGCCATGTCGGCGGCGGTATTCGCGACATCCAGCCGGTCGCCGAGCTGCAGCGTGTCGCCGACGCGCAGCTTCAGCAGGGCCCGGCCGGTGACCATGCCGACGGCCCGTCGCGTCGGCGGGTCGACCGCCACCAGGTGGCGGATGCGGCGCGCCGTCATGCGGCCCAGCGCCTTGTAGACGAAGGCGTCGGCGCGAACCTCGTGAACCGGGGCCGAAAGATAGCCCTCCACGGGACACGCGGCGGCGCCCGGCCCGCGGTCGGCCAGCGCGCGCAGGATATCGCGTTCGGTGACGATGCCGACGGCACGGCCGGAGACATCCAGCATGACCAGCGAGGAGACCTTCGCGTCCACCATGCGGCGGGCGGCGGCCTCCAGTGTCATGCCCGGCTCGGCGATGGCCAGCGGCGACTGCATCACCTCGGCGACGCGGTGGCGGTAAGGGAAGGAATCGAGGCGTTCCAGCGGTGCCTTATCCATGTGTCCCTCCCGTCCCGTCATCGCCCACTGCCGGCAGCCAGCCGGCCCGGCGCTGCTGGGCAAGCAGGATGCCGGCGCGCGCCGAGAATTCGCGCGCCGCGCCATAGGTGGCGATGCCCGCATCGAGCAGTTGTGCCATCAGCGCGATCCAGACTTCGGCGGTGACCAGCGCATCGCCCAGCGCGGTGTGGCGGCCCTCGATCTCGATGCCGAAGCGCGCGGCCAGGCTCTCCAGGCCGATATCCTTCTCCTTCGGATAGAGCGCGGAATAGAGCAACGCGGTATCGAGCGCTGGCGGCGTCCGCCAGGCAAGCCCGGCGCGGCCGCATTCCGCCTTCAGGATGGCCAGGTCGAAGCCGATGGAATGGCCGACCACCACCGTGCCGTCCAGCATCTCTTCCAGCCGCGGCCAGGCGGCGCGGAAATCCGGCGCGGCCGTCACCATCGCGTCGGAAATGCCGTGCACCGCGACGGATGGCGGCGGAATGGCGATGCCGGGATTGACCAGGCAATCGAGATTGACGCGGGAATAGAGGCGGCTTCCATGGGTGCGCACCGCCCCCAGCGAGACGATACGGACGCTGGCGACGTCAAGGCCGGTGGTCTCGCTGTCGAATACCAGGACCGGCAGGTCGGCCAGGGACAGATCGCGCGCTGGCAAGGCGGGATCGACCCGCGCCGGCGGCGGCCGGTCGTGCAGGCTGAGATCGTGATCCACTTCACCGGCCGTGCCGGGCTCGCGATGCGGCAGCGAAATGACGAAACCGCCGTGGGCGCCGAGCGGCGCCACCAGCGCCTCGATGCGCCGCCCGTCCACCAGCGGCAATTCGGCGGCGATGGCCGCGCCGGCGCCCCGGGCGCGATGTTCGATTTCAACCATCCGGTCGCGCTCCAGCGCCGCGTAGACCGAGGTGCCGACGGCCACCGCTTCGGCCCCCAGAACTTGCCGCGCGGCGGCATTGATCAGGCTGACCAGCCCGGACTCGGTCATCACCAGCAGGCCCTCGGCGGCGGCGGCAACCACGGCGGCCAGTCTCGCGTCGGTGCTGCCGCCCCGTACCCGGCAGGCCTCGATCGCATGGCGGGTGGCGGTGGCCATGGCGGCGGTCTCGCGGTCCGGTGCGTCCAGGACGGGCCAGTCGGCAGGCAACACCTCGTCGCGCCCCGCGGCCATCAGCAGCAGACCGCGCAGCCGTTCCAGGTCGTCGAAGTGATGATCGACCAAGGCAAAGCCGACCCAGATCGCGGCACCCGCCGCCACCAGAAGACCCAGCAGGATGGCTTGCACCTGGCCCAGTTCGTTCGGAGCGCGGATCGTATGCAGCGCCAGCATCCCGCCGCCGGCCAGCAGCAGCAGAGCAAGAAAGACCAGCATTCGGGTCAGACCCTTGCGGGCACTAGCGGGTTTCCGCCGGCCGTTCATGGCGGTCCCTAACTGCCGATCCGGTAGATCGCGTGGGCGATGTCGCTTTCCAGCGGGAAGGACAGCATCCCCATCACATCGTAGCCGAGCAGCCAGGGCATCAAATAGAAGCGGACCATGAAAAAGAACCAGGCGACGTAGAGCGGCACCAGCGGCCGGATCAGAAACCCGGGGGTGACGAAGCGGAACCACCGGATGATCGGGTTGGTCACGCGAACGAAGATGCGCATGAAGAAGAAGGTCGAATCCTCGGGCAGAAACAAGGACATGCCGGTGCGGCCGATCAGCGTCCACATGGTCATGCCCATGATGTAGTCGAAGACGATCACCCAGATCGGAAAGGCATCGATCACGCGGCCATACTCCCGTCAAATTCCGTCGCCGCTCACAATAAAACATTTCCCGCCGATGGGGAATCGATGCGGGCCGGGCGCGGCGAGACAAAAAAATCGGGGCGAAGCCAGGCTTCGCCCCGAATGTCAGGTGTTGTTTCCGCTCAGTGCGTGGCGGAGAGGACGGTATTGCCCTTCGGGACGCGCATATTGTCGACCATGTCCTGGATTTCCTTGTCCGGGGCCTTGGTCAACAGCGTCACCACGACCATGGCGACCAGGCTGACCGGCATGCCGATCATGCCGAAGCGCAGGGCATCGATGCCCAGCCACGGCGCGCCGCCATTGTAGACGTAGTACAGATAGGCCGAGCCCGCCACGAAGCCGAAGAACATTCCGGCGATCGCGCCCTCGCGGTTGGCCCGCTTCCACCAGACGCCAAGCACCAGCGGGAAGAACAGGCCGGAGCAGGCGAAGTCGAACGCCCAGGCAACGGCGCCCAGGATGTTCGTCAGGTGAAGGCTTGCCACGAAGGCGCCGGCGGCGCCGAGCATAAGCAGCAGGACGCGGGCGACGATCAGGCGCCGCTTCGTATCGGCCTTGGGGTCGATCATCTTGTAGTACAGATCGTGCGACAGCGCATTGGCGATCGCCAGCAGCAGACCGTCCGCCGTCGACATCGCCGCCGCCATGCCGCCGGCCGCCACCAGACCCGAGATCACCGCGGGAAGGCCGGCGATTTCAGGCGTCGCCAGCACGACGATATCGCCGCGCATGAAGAACTCGTTGATCTGCAGGATGCCGTCGCCATTGCTGTCGACGATCTTCAGGAAGCCGACATTGCTCCATTTCTGGATCCAGTCGAGCGACTGAACGTCGCTGAAGGCCTTGCCGATGATGCCGCTCGCCAGCTCGGGGTCCAGAACCTGCAGCTTGACGAAGGTCGCCAGGGCCGGGGCGGTGAAGTACAGCATGAAGATGAACAGCAACGACCACGCCACCGAATCACGCGCCGCCTTCACCGAGGGGGTGGTGAAATACCGCATCAGGATATGCGGCAGCGACGCCGTGCCCGCCATCATGCAGGCCACCAGGGTGGTGAATTTCCAGGCCGCCATGCCGGTGCCCGCCGTCGCATGCGGGGTGACCAGCGCGCTGAGGCCGGCGAATTTTTCCGTCGGCAGCAGGGTGCCCACCTGGTGCAGGGTCTCAAGCTCCATCAAACGCTGGACGGCATGACCGGCAGCGAATTCCGGAATCAGGCCGAAGCCCTGCTTGTTCGACATCCAGAACACCGGCAACAGATAGGCGATGATCAGCACGATATACTGGGCCACCTGGGTCCAGGTGACCGCCCGCATGCCGCCGAGCATCGAGCAGAGCAGGATGCCGAGAAGGCCGAACCAGACACCGACCGTGTAGGGAATCTGCAGCACGCGCGAGGCGATGGTGCCGGTCGCGTCGATCTGCGCCGTCACATAGGTGAAGGACGCCACCACGAGGACGATGACGGCCATCAGCCGCGCCGTGTTGCCGCCATAGCGGGTGCCGATATAGTCGGGCACGGTGTAACAGCCGAACTTGCGCAGATAGGGCGCCATCAGCGAGGCGACGAGCACGTAGCCGCCGGTCCACCCCACCACGAAGGCAAGATAGCCGTAGCCGCCGAAATAGATGCCGCCGGCCATCGCCACGAAGGACGCGCCCGACATCCAGTCGGCCGCCGTCGCCATGCCGTTGAACACCGCCGGAACCTGGCGGCCGGCCACGTAGTAGGCCTCGACCTGCATGGTCCGCGACAGCCAGCCGATGGCGGCGTAGATGACCACGGTGAAGGCCACGAACAGGACACCGATGGTGTCGCCGCTCATCCCGGCCTGCTCCATCAATGCCATGAGCAAGATGAAGGCTATGAATCCGCCCGTATAGATCGCGTAGACCTTGGGCAGGTTGTCGATAAAGCTGCTGCTTTTCATCGGGTTTTCTCCTTGCCCCTAACCTTGCGCATCGTCTTCGGCGACGCCGAATTCCTCGTCGATCTTCTGCTGGGCATGTGCCAGGTAGAAGATCTGGATGACGAAGACGATCAGCGATCCCTGCGCGGCCATGTACCAGCCAAACGGGAACCCGAAGAAGGAAATGCTGTTAAGGGAGTTGGCAAACCAATGGATGCCAAAGGAGAAGATGAACCAGACCACAAGCGTGGCAATCGTGAGGTTCTTGGTTTTTGCCCAGTGCTTTGCGCGCACTTCCGGCGTCAACTCAGCCATCGTGAATTCCCCCGAATTTGTTACGTCGTGTTTCGACAAGATGCGTATCGAGCATTCCTGCGGTCGACATTATTCGCCAAACAAGTCGCGATCTGTTATGGGCTGATACCCGATCGCTACCGCTTGCCGTTTATAGGTATACGTACAATGAGGCCGACGGATACACATCGCCGAATCCCATCGATATTCGAGACTTAACATCAACTATTTGGAATTGCAATCCATATGGCCGGAAAGCTTGGAACGGTTCTTAAAGAAACGGGCTGGTACTTGTCAAAAGTATTGAAGGCGCTAAGCTTCTGGCGCCGCGCCCCGCCTCTGACGACTTTTGCCCAACTTGTCGAGCACGTCGAATCGCGATCCAAATACGTCGGTCAGACGGCCCTGTTCGGCTATGTCAAGACACGTGTGGGAACCCGCTACGTTTCCCTGTTCGAGGACGAAAAATTCGCGCGTTCCCTGAACATCGCGAAATGGGAAATCTTTCTCGCCGGCCTGTGCGATCTGGCCGCCTATGCCGCGGCCGGCATCGCCCGGCGGACCTCCGCCAGCGCCGACGAGACCACCGCGCTGGCAATCCACATCGTCGAGTCCGCGCTGGCGAACGAGGAAATCCCGGCCGAGCGGCCGCAAGGATTCGACGACATCCGATCGGCCTTCCGGACGCGCGCCAATACAACCATCTGGAGTGAGGCGCCGGCGGGCAACGGGCTGTTTCAGAACAGCATTTCAGCGCTTGTCCATTGGGCGCCGATTGCCGACGAACTCAAGGTACTGGACGCCGAGATCGTGAAGAACTCGATGCGATTCAAATGGAAGAGCGTGCGCGACCAGTTCAACGAAGTGCTGGACGCCGAGGCCGTGCTTGCCGACTGGCGGTCGGTTCGTGCCCGGGAACCGGCGCCGCCCGCGGGCTAGAGATACCCGCTCAGGATCTCCGCGATGCGCTCCGGCGGCAGGGTGGCGGGCAGCAGGGACAGCGGTGCGCCGTCGCGGCCCATCAGGTAGATCAGCGTGGTGTGCTCGAACAGCCGCTCGAACTGGCCGGAATCGACGATCCGCCTTGCCGCGATGCGATAGCTGGCCTGGACATTCGCGATGTCCTCCGGCTGGCCGGTCAACCCTACGAAGGCGGGATGGAAACGGGCCAGATACGCGGCCATCCGGGCCGGCGTGTCATGTTCGGGATCGACGGTGACGAACACCGGCACCACCGCCGCCGCCCGGTCGCCCAGATCTTCCATCGCGGCGGAAATCGCGCCCAGCGCCATCGGGCAGGTGTGCGGACATTCGGTATAGCCGAACCAGACCAGCATCAGCCGCCCCCGGAATTCGGCGCTGTCGCGGGTCTGGCCCGCCTGATCGACGAGGGTGAATCCGCCGCCGATATCCAGCGGCAGCCGTTCGGCGGCCGGCGCCGGTCCGGTGGCGAGCAGAAGCGCCAGGGCAAGGAGAAGCCGAGTCATCTCACTCCGCCGTCCCCAGCTTGCCGCCGACGGCGATGATTTGCTGGACCAGCGGGTCGTTGCGAAACCATTCCCGCGCCTGCGGACCGTTCGCCGCGACGCCGTTCGCCGCCGCCCAATCGGCCTGGAAACGGTTGGCGCGGCGCCATTCGCCGTCGGGTGCGCGGCGGATGAATTGCAGGGCGAAGACGCGCATCCCCCGATTGGTCGCGAACAAGCCGTCGGCGACGACGCGCACACCGCAGAATTCGGCCAGTTCGTCCGCCGCCCCGGCGAAGGGCACAACATTCTTCAGGGGCAGGATCATCTCGCCGGCATCGGTCAGCAGACCGAGCTGGCGCTTGCCGCCGCCGCATTGCGCGGGGCA
>JAHELM010000147.1 GCA_024644185.1 Rhodospirillales bacterium
CGACCGCACGCAGCCGGGCAGGCCGACCACCGGAACCGTGCCGCGCCACGCCAGCAGCATCAGATTGCCCGGATCCACCGGCATGCCGAAATGTTCGACCGTGCCGCCCGCCAGTTCGATGCCGGAAGGCACCACATCGCGCCTGTCGGTGATCGCCGAGGCGCCGGAGATCAGCACCATGTCGCAGCCCCGGTCCAGCCAGGCGCGGACGGATTCGGCAACGTCGGTGGCATTGTGAGCGCAGCGGATTTCTCCGTCCAGCGTTCCGCCCGCCGCCTCCATGCGGCCGCGCAACACCTCGACCGTCTTGTCCAATACCTTGTCGCGCGTGCCGGGCAGCACGGTCTGCACCAGCCCGGCCCGGTGCGGCACGAACGAGGCAACCCGGAACAGCCCGCCCGCGGCCTCAACCGAGGCTATGCACGCGGCCAGCGTGGCGGCGGGCACCGCGAAGGGAATGATCTTGACGGTCGCCACCATCTGTCGCGGCTCGACCGGCGCAAAGGCGGGCAGGGCGGCGACCGTGATGGCCTCGTCCATGCGGTTGATCCGATCCAGCAGGGCACGATCGTAGACGGCCAGCCCGCGCGTGGCGGCAAAAAGGTTGACGCGGCCGGTGAAGGCGGCGGTGGCGGTCAGGCCCGCGCCGGTTACCGCCGCGCCAATGCGCCCCGCGGCGGCATCCTCGCCCACATCGCCGGGCTCCAGCCGCGCCGCAATGATGCTCACGATCCCGCCGGCGCGGCACGCCGCGATATCGGCGGCGGACAGCACGCGCCCTTTCTTGTAGGTGGCATCGCCCACGGCCAGGGCATGCGCCAGGATGGCGCCCTCGGCTTCGTCGATCCGGGTCTCACCGAACCTCATTCCTTGCCCCCGGTTTTCGGCCCGTGCAGTTCGCGCGTCAACTCCGCCAGCACCGAGATGGCGATTTCGGCCGGCGAAACAGCGCCGATGTCCAGTCCGACCGGCGCATGGATGCGGGCCAGCGTCGCATCGTCGAATCCGGCCGCGCGCAGGCGGTCGAGCCGCTTGCCATGGGTCTTCCTGCTGCCCAGCGCGCCGATATAGAAGGGATAGGCCCCCAGCGCGACGTGCAGGGCCGGATCGTCCAGCTTCGGGTCGTGTGTCAGGGTGACGACGGCCGTGCGGCGGTCGATATCCAGCGCCGTCAGCGCATCGTCCGGCCATTCGGTACTGAGGCTGACCCCCGGGAAGCGCAGTTCGGTGGCGAAGGCGCCGCGCGGATCGACCACGGTGACGGCATAACCCGCCAGCGCCGCCATCGGTGCCAGCGACTGGGCGATGTGCACGGCCCCTACCAGGATCAGCCGGCGCGGCGGGTTGAAGATCTGGATGAAATATTGCTTCCCGTCGATCTCGGCCGTGCCGCTGCGGTCGGCGGATCGGGCGGCATCGACTTCGGCCTGCAGCGCCGCGCCGATCGCAACCTCGCCAGGGGGCGCGCGGTCGCACAGCAGGGTTTGCGCACCGCCGTCGATCTCGGTGACAAGTGCCGCCGGCGTCTTGGCCGCGCGCGCCGCCAGCAGGGCCTTGAGGGTCGCCGTCTTCATTCGACCCTCTCGACGAAAACCTCGACCCGGCCACCGCAGGCCAGGCCGACTTCCCAAGCCTGCTCGTTGCTGACGCTGAATTCCAGAAGCCGGGCGCGGCCGTCCTCCATCGCTTCCATCGCCTCGCGGATTACCGCGCCCTCGATGCAGCCGCCGGAGACCGAGCCCAGCATGGCGCCCTTGTCGTCGACGGCAAGCTGGCTGCCGACGGGTCGGGGCGACGAGCCCCAGGTCTTCACCACCGTGGCCAGGGCGACCCTGCGGCCGGCGGCGCGCCATGCGGCGGCCCGTTCCAGGATATCGTCGGGATCGTCGATCCGCGGCGGCGCGGCGATATTCGGTGTTTTCGTCATGCGGCATTCTCCCGCCAATGGGCCATGCTCTCCATGCGGCGTGGCGCCGGCCGGCTCAGCACCTCGGTCAGCGCCCGCAGGCTGTCCAGATTGTGCACCGGGCGAAACTCGTCCACATGCGGCAGGATCGCCCGGATCCCCAGTGATTTGGGCTCGAATCCCTCGTAACGCAACAGTGGGTTGAGCCAGATCAGGCGGCGGCAGGATTTGTGCAGCCGTTCCATCTCGGCGCCCAGCCCCTCCGCCGCGTCGCGATCCAGCCCGTCGGTGATCAGCAGGATCACCGCGCCCTGGCCCAGCACGCGTCGCGACCAGTCCTGGTTGAAGCTGCGCAGGCACTGGCCGATGCGCGTGCCGCCGGACCAGTCTTCCACCGCCTTCGATACCTTCTCCAGCGCCACGTCCACATCCTTGTAGCGCAGATAGCGGGTGATGTTGGTCAGCCGCGTGCCGAACAGGAAGGTGTGGACGCGGTCGCGGTCGTTGGTGACCGCGTGCATGAAATGCAAGAACATCCGCGCATATCGGTCCATCGATCCGGAAATGTCGCACAGAATGACCAGTGGCGGATGGCGGCGCCTGGCACTGCGCCGGCGCAAGGGGATGATGCCGCCGCCAGTGCGCAGCGCCGCCCGCAGCATCGCCCGCATGTCGGCCCGCGCGCCGGCCGGATCGGGGCGGGAGCGGCGCGTCGGCACATCCATGATCGGCAGGCGCATGCGGCGGATCTGTTCGCGTGCCTCGCGCACTTCGTCGGCCGACATCTTCTCGAAATCACGGGTTTGCAGGACTTCCTGCTTGCTCCAGGTCAGGGCGGCGTCAAGCTCGACCTCCTCGCCCTCTTCGCTTTCGGGCAGGTCCGGGGCCGCGGCCTGGCCGGCCGGCGCCATCGCCTCGGCAACGCGGCGCGACATCTCGTCCTGGGCGCCCTGATCGACCCTGAGCGTGGGCAGGATCAGCGACATCATGCGTTCCAGTAATTTCGGATTGCGCCAGAACACGTGGAACGCCTGGTCGAATATTTCCCGCTGGTCGCGCCGGTTGACGAAGACCGAATGCAACGCCCAGTAAAAATCCTCGCGATTGACCAGCCCGACCGTGCGAACGGCGCGCAAACCTTCCAGCACCTTGCCGGGCCCGATCGGCAATCCGGCCGCGCGGAGCGTGCGCGCGAAATGCAGGATATTGGTGGCCAGCAGGCCCTCGGGGCGGGCCTCGCGTGTCATCCGCGCGTCCCCGCGGCGGCCAGTTCGGCCTTCACCTGGCCGAGGATGCGATTGGCCTCGCTGCCCTGGATGCGGGCGATGTCATCCTGGTATTTCAGCAGCACGCCCAGCGTGTCGTCGACGACCTTGGGGTCGAGGCTGGTGCGGTCGAGCTGGATCAGCGCCTCTGCCCAATCGATGGTCTCGGCGACGCCGGGCAGCTTGAACAGATCCATTTCACGCAGCTTCTGTACCGCGCCGACGATCTCGGCCGACAGGGTTTCGGCGATGCCGGGAATCCTGACCCGAAGGATTTCCAGTTCGCGCGCCGCGTCCGGATAGTCGACCCAATGGTAGAAACAGCGGCGCTTCAGCGCGTCGTGGATTTCCCGCGTGCGGTTCGAGGTGACGATGACGATCGGCCGTTCCACAGCCTTCACCGTGCCGATCTCGGGGATGGTGATCTGGAAATCGGACAGCACCTCCAGCAGATAGGCCTCGAACGGTTCGTCGGTACGGTCCAACTCGTCGATCAGCAGTACCGGCGGTCCCTCGACGGCCGGTTCCAGCGCCTGCAACAGCGGCCGCTTGATCAGGAAGCGTTCGGAAAAGATATCCTGGGTCAGCGATCCGCGATCCCGGTCGCCGGCGGCCTCGGCCAGGCGGATCTCGATCATCTGGCGCGGATAGTCCCATTCATAGACGGCCGAAGCGATATCCAGCCCTTCATAGCATTGCAGGCGCACCAGCCGGCGTTCCAGCGTGCGCGCCAGAACCTTGGCGATCTCGGTCTTGCCGACCCCGGCCTCGCCCTCGAGGAACAAAGGCCGTCCGAGGCTGAGCGACAGGTATAGAGCCGTGGCGAGGCTGCGGTCGGCGACGTAGTCGCCACGACCCAACAGGGCCAGCGTTTCGTCGACCGAGGCGGGAAGGGAGGTTGTCATGGCGCGACGCGAATCCCTGAAGGGTGGACCTTCCCAATACATAGGCCATCGCGCCCCGTCCCGGAACCGGCAAAACGCACTGCAACCGGCGGGTTAACCCCGGCTTAGCGAATGGCGGCTTAGTCTTTCCGCGAATTGATCTTGGTCATGTCAGGCTGCCGCCACCATTTCGCCGGGTTCCCGCGCGACTTTGTGGTCGAATCCGAAATGCGCGAGGAGAGTTGCGATGTCGTCGATGGGCCGTATGTTCGTTAGCGGAATGGTGCTCTTCGTCGTGTCGGTCTTCGGTATGCCGGCATGGGCCGGTGGCGAGCTGGAGTTCAAGAATGTCGAGGTCCTGACCGACAGCGACGCGCCGCGGGCCTGTTTCCAGTTCAGCGGCAAGCTGGATGGCAGCGGCAAGACCCATTACGGCGACTATGTTCGCATCGAGCCCGAGATCGCGGGTGAATTTACCGCGCGGGGCGACCGGCTCTGCGTCGCCGGCATGGCCTACGGTCAGGTCTACGGCGTGACGCTGTTGCCCGGCCTGCCGGCGGCTGTGGGCGAGCCCTTGCCGGGCCAGAGCACGTTCAACGTGGCTATCCAGGACCGGCCGCCGAATCTGGATTTTCCAGGCGGCACATATATCCTGCCCAGCGAAGGCAAGCGCGAGCTGGCGATCGATGCGGTCAACGTGTCCGTGGCCGATATCACCATCGTGCGCATCAATGACCGCAACCTGATCAACGAGATCAACACCGGCCGGATCGCCGGCCTGATGTCGAGTTGGGACATCGATCGTATCCGCGGCATGTCCGGCGAGGAGGTATGGGCCGGCGCAATCGACATCGCGATGGTGAAGAACAGGACGGTCAGCACGGCGATTCCGGTCGGCGAGGTGCTGGGCAAGCCAAAGCCCGGTATCTACGCGGTGATGGCGGTTCCGAGGGAAAGCGGCGAGTACCGCTACCAGCAGGCCACCCAATGGATGGTGGTGACCGATATCGGAATCAGCAGCTATGACGGCGAAGACGGGCTGCGCGTATTCCTGCGATCGCTGAACAACGCCACGCCGCTGGGCGGCGTGGACGTGCGACTGATCGCCCGCAACAACGAGATCCTGGGCAGCGCGCGCACCGATGACGCGGGCATGGCGCGGTTTCAGCCCGGATTGATGCGCGGCACGCTGGGTTCGGCGCCGGGCGCGATCATGGCTTTCGGCGCCGATGGCGGCTTCAGTTTCCTTGAACTGACCCGGCCCGCCTTCGACCTGACGGATCGCGGTGTCGGCGGTCGGGCCCCGGCGGGACCGGTTGACGGTTTCGTCTATACCGAGCGCGGCGTTTACCGCCCGGGTGAGACGGTCAACGTCGTCACCCTGCTGCGCGACGGGCAGGCGCAGGCAATTACCGGCGCGCCGGTATCGCTGCGTATCTTGCGCCCCGACGGCAGCGAGCAGGACAGCGTGACCGTCGCCGAGGGGCAACTTGGCGGGTACCGCCTGGAACTGCCGCTGTCGGGCTCGGCGCATACCGGCCGCTGGACGGTCGAGGCGCGAATCGATCCGAAGGGCCAGCCGGTGGGATTCGGCCATTTCCAGGTCGAGGATTTCGTGCCCGAGCGCATGGACGTGAAGCTGACCGCCGAATCGCCGATGCTGGTTCCCGGAACCGAAAATGCCGTGCTCGCCGATGCCCAGTTTCTGTATGGCGCGCCGGCCGCCGGCCTGGCCGTCACCGGTGAAATCGTGCTGCAGCAGGACATGAACCCCTATCCCGAGTTCAAGGGTTATCGATTCGGGCTGGTGCAGGAGGAATGGCGGGCGCGCCGCGAGGAGTTGGCGGAAGCCCGGACCGATGACGAGGGACGGGTGCGGGTTCCGGTCGCCCTCGATGAGGTGCCCGATTCCAGCCGTCCTTTGAAGGCGGTGGTGCGGCTCTCGGTCGCCGAGACCGGCGGGCGCGCCGTGTCGCGGACGATCAGCCTGCCGGTGCGCGGCACCGGCATGGCGATCGGTATCCGGCCGCGTTTCGAGGGCGATTGGGTCGATATCAAGAATAATGCGGATTTCGACATCGTCGCGCTCGATGGCGACGGCAAGAGCATTGCCGCCGACGGGCTGGTCTACCAGCTGATCGAGGAAAACTGGCGTTATCGCTGGTATTATGAAGACGATAGCTGGGGCTACAAGATCCTGATCGACGACGGGGCGGTTCAGGCAGGGCCGGTGAATGTGGCCGCGGGCACGCCTGCGGTGGTGAAATTTCATCCCGACTGGGGCAATTACCGGCTGGAAGTCCATGACACCAGGACCGGGGCGGCGGCCAGTGTCCGCTTCCGGATGGGCTGGTATTCGTCGTCCCGGGCCGCCGATGTGCCGGACCAGTTGCAGATTTCCCTGGATCGGGAATCGTACAGGACCGGCGACGTCGCGCATGTTCATGTCCAGCCGCCATTCGCCGGCCGGGCGCTGGTGACCGTCAGCGGCAGCCGTGTTTACGAAACGCTTGAGGTCGACGTCCCGACAGAGGGC
>JAHELM010000148.1 GCA_024644185.1 Rhodospirillales bacterium
TGTCGCGTACCCTGTCAACGCCGGTATGGCCCCGCCGCGAATCGCCTCGGCACCGACGGCATTCGGGTGGGCGGTGTTGATGTTCACCAGATGCCCTTCCGTCGTGCGCAGAAGCTCCCAGCGCCAGTCCAGCCTGGCCTTGGGGTTCGTATTCGCCGACAGCCAGATTTCCGTGCCTGGCTCGGCCAGCCCCAGCATCGAGCCGGAATTCGCGCAATGGGCGACCGCCGTCTCGCCCGATGGCAGCGTGACATCGGCCAGAAAGCGCTTGTAGCGGCGCTGGAGGGTGGCGCGGGTGAGGGGGGCGGGAAAACGCATGGCGGCGAGGGTATGCGGCGGCGGCGCGGGGTGCAAGGCGGCACCGGCGCGATCTCTGGCGCGGCGGCGGTTAACCTTGCGTTCAGGGGAAATGCCTATCCTTGGCTTTTTGGCCGATCCCGGTCGTAGTTCCGGGCGGATAGACCTGACGGAGGGGAATGATGAGAATCGGAACGACTGGATTTGCCTTGCGGTTCGCCGCGATCGTCGCGGCCGTTCTGCCGCTGGCCGCCTGCGGCGGCGCCGGCGGCAGCGGCAAGCATGCGTCGACAAAGGACATGCTGGCGCCGCCGGTCACCGTGCGCGGGATCGTCACAACCGTTGACGGCTCGAAGCCCGACGGTTGCACGCTCACCGGATTCAACGCCACGTCCAACGCGGAAATCCAGAATTCGGTCGTCGGGCGCGACTTCGCGGTGGTCTTTGCCTCCGGGGCGTATTTCGATGGCATGCGGTTCGAGGTCAAGTGCCCGGGATACGACCTGGGCTACAAATCGAAGATCTACTCGGCAACGGAAATCAGCGATGCCGGCAACAGGATCAAGCTGGGCGCGGTCACCGTGATGACCGGAATCGTCCATGTTTCCGCGATGGTCGTGGACGAAACCGGCGCGGCGCCGGCGGGTTGTTCGGTCGGCCTGTATCCGGCCGGCAAGAAGGAACCCGTCACGACATGGCCGGCGACCGGCTTGTTCGACGGCGAATTCAAGATCGCCGAGGCGGGTAGCATGTTTACCTTCGAGGCCACCTGCCCGGGTTACGCCAGGCGTGGAACGTCGGGTGTCTACAGCGTCCAGATGATCGATATGACGAAGCCGGATGTCAGGCTTCGCGATCTGGTGGTCAAGCGCTGAGCCGGCCGATACTCCCCCGGCCCCGCGCCGGGATCGCGGAATACGCGGAAACCTTTGGTTAATCGGGATATGCGATCATGTCCACATGCGTCTTATGGACATGCCGGGGGAGGGTCGGTCGATGCGTGGAGTTGGAATCGCCATCGTCGCGGTGGTGACGGCACTGGCGATGCCGGTCTGGGGCAAGAGCGGCGAGGACGGACCGCCGGTCACCGAAAACATGAGCGCCCGCAAAGTGTTGGACGGGGTGATCCTGGGGATTGCCCGGCAGGGCGAGGACACCGTGGGCATGGTGTTCGACGGGCTGACCGCGCTGTGGGCCGAGGACAGCACCCAGCGGGACGCGCTGCTGGTGGCCTTGCTGGACTATCAGGTCGGCGGGCCGCATGGCGGGCTTCTGGCCGAGATGATCACCGCCCGCGGCAAGGCGATCCTGCCGCTGCTGACGGCGCGGTTGCAGGCCGAACCGAAATGCGAGGACGAGTTCCTGGACGGCTGCCGGCCGCGCGCCGAGCGCGATCCGCTGATCGAGGAGATTGCCGCCGCCATCGATCTGGGCGAGGTGCTGTGCGTCGATGTCGAGAAATGCCTGGTGCGGTCGGCCCGGTCGATGGTCTCGCCGCCGTTCCGCGGCATTCTCGACGCGACCCTGAAGGGTGACCGGCCGATTACGGACATGGCGGAGGAAATCCGCACGCTGGGCCTGGCGCATGACCGTCAGGGCCTGGCCGATCTGCTGGATTACCAGTTGGGGCCGGCCGCGGATGCGCTGGTCGACGAGCAGGTCACGCGGCTGGGCGCCGGGATGATCGGGGAACTGGATCACGCCTATACCGCGCCGCTGGTCTGCCATCCGGCCTATACGGGCGTCTGCGCCGTCGACGAAGCGGCGCGCCGGCAGCGCATCGAACGCCTGCTTGCCGCGGTGAAGAGCGGCGAGGTGATTTGCGCCGAAGGAACGGGCTGCACCGAGGAATAGCTTAATCCGGCGGGTGACCGGACCGGACGGGCGGTCTATGATCCGGGGGCGAACCGATATGTCCCCGGGGAAAAGTTCATGGCCGAAGCAAAGACCGTCACCGCCGCTATGCTGATCATCGGCAACGAGATTCTCTCGGGCCGGACCAAGGACGCCAACCTGGCCTATATCGCCGAGCGGTTGAACGCGCTGGGAATTCGTCTGGCGGAAGCGCGGGTTGTGCCCGACGTGCCCGGCGAAATCGTCGATGCGGTGAACGCCCTGCGGGCGCGCTATACCTATGTCTTCACCAGTGGAGGCATCGGGCCGACACATGACGACATCACCGCGGAATGCATTGCCCGGGCCTTCGGCGTGAAGCTGGCTGTCCACCCGGAAGCGTTGCGCCGGCTCGAGGAACGCTATGCGGAAATCGGCGTCGAGTTGAACGAGGCTCGACTGCGCATGGCCAAGACGCCGGAAGGCGCCGCGCTGATCGACAACCCGGTCTCCGCCGCGCCGGGCTTCCAGATCGGCAATGTCTTCGTCATGGCCGGCGTGCCGAAGATCATGCAGGCGATGTTCGAAAGTCTGCGCGACCGGCTGGTCGGCGGCGCCCCTTTGTTGTCGCGCACCATCGTTTGCGACCTGCCGGAAGGACATATCGCCAGCGGTCTTGGGGCGGTTCAGAACCGGCATCCCGAGGTCGATATCGGCAGCTATCCGTCTTACGCCACCTCGGGGTTTCGGGTGGCGCTGGTGCTGCGCCATACCAGGCAGGACGCCCTCGACGCGGCTGCCCGGGATGTGATCGCGCTGATCCGCGATCTCGGGGGTTCACCCCAGGAACAGGCTGTTTGAGGACCGGTTCGAGGGGGTGTTCGGGACGCCGAAAGTATTGATTTTGGCGGATTTTCCCGACCTGATCACGGTTTATTCGAGAAATGTTCTGAAAATTGTCTTAAAATAAGCTATACTGTCGGGCTGTAACCGGAAAAGGGGTGGGCCCGTGAGAGCCAAACGAATCCAGTTCGGACCTGGTGACACGATCGGCGGCACCGCGCCGCTGATCATGATGCGGGATATCGACGGCTATCAGCCGCGCCGCCGGCGCCATCGGCGGGGCCGCGGGTTTGCCTGGGCGGTCCTGGCCGTGTCGGTACTGCTGACGGCCTGGGTGATCGTCGATGGCATCCAGCGCGGCGTTCTGTTCACTATCCTTGGATAATCCACGACTCCGCTAATCGTGCGCGACGTACGAAACCGTCTGTCATAGGCCCGCGAACGTCGTTATGGTTCGCGGGCGCGCCCGCTTGGTGGAATTGGTAGACACAACAGACTTAAAATCTGTTTCCGGGTAACTGGAGTGCCGGTTCGAGTCCGGCAGCGGGCACCATAAGGCCCGTGGGCGTGCTTGGGGCCGGGCCGTCAATTCCTCCGACAGAGTTAACCTCGAATTAATCGCCGCCGTGGCATCGATCTGGGGCCGGCTGCCCGCTGGCCCGGAACGGGAATGAATCGCATGTCGTCGCCAGTCGCCGCCGATACATTGCCGCGCAGCCTTGGCGCGTGGCCTTCAGCGCGTGGCGTCGCGGCGCTCTATCTGGCCCTGACCGCGGCGGTTCTGCTGCCGTTCTTCCTTGTGGATTCCGTGCCGTTGGCCGATATGGCGAACCATATGGCGCGCATCCATATCCTGGCGTCGATCGACGGCGATCCGATGCTGGCGGGGCTCTATCGGGTAAACTGGGGGTTGCAGCCGAATCTGGTCATGGATGTGCTGCTGCCGCCGCTCGCGGGTTTCGTTCGGGTCGAGGATCTCGCTCGCTGGTTTGCGGTGCTGACCGTTCTCACTCTCGTCACCGGAACGGTCGTTCTGCACCGGGCCCTGCATGGTCGGATCGGGTTGTGGCCGGCCGCTTCTCTGCTGTTCGTCTACAATCACGCGCTGATCTGGGGGCTGTTGAATTATCTGTTCGGCATCGGGCTGGCGCTATGGTTGCTGGCCGGCTGGATCGCATCGGCGGACCGGCCGGGCTGGCGCCGCGGCGCGGCCTTCGCGCTGGCCTGCCTGGGGCTCTATTTCGTGCATCTGATGGCGCTGGGAATTTACGGGGGTCTTCTGGGGATTTGGGAGCTCGCACGCGCTTCTGGCGCGGTCGAACGCCGCCGTCTGCCGCTGGTCTGGGTCCAGGGCGCGGCCCAGTTCGTTCCCGCGGCGGCGCTGTATCTTGCCACTCTGCCGCCGGCTTCCGGCCCCGGCGAATTCGACTGGGGCACCGCCGGCATGCGATTGCGCGGGATTTGGTCGCCGGTCCTGACCGATATCGGGACGGTGGATGCGGCGGTCGGACTGTTTGTCGTGGCGGTTCTCCTGGTCGGGCTGCTGCGCGGCTGGTTCCGGCTGGCGCCGGCAACCGGACTGCCGCTGGCCGTGCTGCTCGCCGGCGCGCTGGTGGCGCCGACCTGGCTTTTCGGGCGCCTTGGCGGCGTCTTCGGGGTCGACATGCGGCTCTGGGTGGCGCTGGCCTTCTTCGCGGTCGCCGCCGCACGCTATGCGGGGCCGGCTTCGCTCGGGCCGGTACTGGCGATGGCGGCGCTTCTGGTGCTGGGTGTGCGGGTCTATCAGATCCAGGACCACTGGCGCATCTACGATGCCCAGATTCGCGAATATCGTGCCGCCGCGCTGGCGATCGCGCCGGGTAGCCGGGTGCTGCAGGTTCAGGAACGGTCGCTGCCGGTGGCCGGGGCGCCGGGATATTTCCGTGGCCTGTATTTCCACCTCAGCAGTTTTTCGGTCATCGATCGGGATGCCTTTGTGCCGCTGCTTTTCACCGACCCGGCAAAGCAGCCGCTGGCGGTTGCGCCGGCGCTCAGGGAAATCGACACGCCGGTTGGCGCGCCGTTGAGTCCGGGCGGATTGCGGGCCTGGGCCGACCCCGCGGTCTTCGACTGGTTCAAGGGCGATATCGAGATCGGCGACCAGCGAATCTACGGCTATATGTGGCAGGACCGGTTCGATTACGCGGTTGTCATCCGCCAGGGCGATGAAGAGAATCCGGCGCCCGAAATCCTCGACCCGGTATCCGCCGGCTCGTTCTTCGCGATCTATCGCATCCGGCCGGCCACCTGCATCGACGCCTATCCGCAAGCCTGCGCCGCGCTGCGGGCGAAGGGGCGAAGCTGGGCGCTGCAATAGGGGCACTCTTTACGGCGTTTTAACCGCATGCGGTCTATCACGAGCATCGTAGCAGTTGGCGCGGAGATGCGCCGCAAGGGAACACCCGGGCACCACCCCATGAAGCTCGACGAACAAGGGCTCCGCGACTGGAGCAGGCGGCTGGCTTTCGCCGTGGCGGGGACGGCGGGTCGCCGGGCATGCGCCGTGGCGGCGACCTATGCGGTGCTCGTCGCCATGGCGCTTGCGCCGGTTTTTCTGGTGGAAATCATCCCGGTTGCCGGATTCGCCAACCACATTGCGCGGGTCCACGTTCTGGCCGAATACGCGAACGATCCCTTGCTGCGGCAGGCCTACAGCGTCGACTGGGCGGTGAAGCCGAATCTGGCTCTCGATATCGTTTTGCCGCCGCTAGCCCGGTTGTTGCCCCTGTTCGTCGTCGGCAAGCTGTTTTTCGCGGTGTCGCTATTGCTGCTGGTCGGCGGCACCGCCGCGCTGCATCGCATGCTGCATGGCAAGATCGGCCTTTGGCCGGCCGCGGCGTTTCTGTTGCTCTACAATCAGATCGTGATGATGGGCTTCCTGAATTATGCCTTCGGGCTGGGCCTGGCGCTGCTGGGAATGGCTGGATGGATCGCCATGCGGGGTCGCTCGGCTGCCTTGCGTATCGCGATCTTTTCCGTGTTCTCCATGGCACTGTTCTTCACGCATCTGATGTCGCTCGGCATTTATGGCCTGCTGGTCGGCGCTCATGAATTCTCGCGCGCGCTGGGGCCCGGTTTCGACTGGCGCCGCGCGTTGCGGGAATGGACCATCGGCGCGGCGCAATTCCTGCCGTCGGCGGCATTGTTGATCGCGACGCTGCCGCCCCGTGCCGAGGTGTCCTTCCAGCAATACGGAGGCATTCTGGTAAAGATCTTCGCCATCCTGTCGCCGCTCGTCGCCTACCGGGACACGATCAGCGCGGCGGTTATCCTGGTTGCGATCGTCACGATCCTGTTTGCACTGGCGACGAAGCGGTTCCGTCTTGCGCCGGACACCGCGCTGCCCCTGATCGCGCTGGCGGCGGTGGGCCTGGCGGTGCCGTTCACCACGCATGGCCGATATGGCGGCGTCTGGGGCCTCGACCTTCGCATTTTCGTGGCACTGGCATTTTTCGGCGTCGCGGCGGTGGATTTCCAGGCGCGCCGCATCAGGGTCGCTGTTGTTCTCGGGCTTTGCGCGCTGGGTGTGTTCGGGCTGCGGGTCGGCGATATCGGCAGG
>JAHELM010000149.1 GCA_024644185.1 Rhodospirillales bacterium
CGGGCGGCCGCCAGGGATCGCGGCGCCGACCACCTGATCGATTCCTCCAGCGAGGTCATCCACGAGCGGGTCAGGGAACTGACCGGCGGCAAGGGCGCGGATGTGATCTACGACCCGGTTGGCGGCGACGCCTTCAAGGCGTCCCTGCGCTGCGCCGCCTTCGAATCCCGCATCGTCATCGTCGGCTTCGCCAGCGGCGACATCCCGCGTATTCCCGCCAATATCCTGCTGGTCAAGAATATCGACGTGATCGGCTACTACTGGGGCGCCTATGCCAGCAAGGCGCTGCACCGGCTGCGCGCATCCTTCGCCGAGCTGGAGCCGCTGTACCGGCAGGGCAAACTGCGGCCGCTGGTCGGCGCGCGCTTCCCGCTGGAGCAGACCACCGCCGCGCTGCACCATCTGAGCGACCGCAAGGCGATCGGCAAGACCATCGTTACGATGGGTCGCTGAGGCGATGGCCGATCGCGTCCGGGAACAGTACGAGGACCTGCCCTACCCGGCCCGCGATCCCGCGGATGAGACGAAGCGGCTGATCCTGGGGTCGCCCAGCCATATCCTGGAGATCGACCATTACGTCTTCGCCGGGCGGCGCGACTGGTCGCGGCCGTTCCGCGCGCTGGTTGCCGGCGGCGGCACCGGCGACGCCCTGATCATGCTGGCGCAGCAACTGGCGGATCGCGGCGGCCCGGCGGAAATCCACTATCTCGACCTCTCCACCGCGAGCCGGCGCGTCGCCGAGGCAAGGGCGAAAACCCGGGGCCTGACGAATATCGTCTTCCACACCGGCTCGCTGCTCGACGCCGCGAAATTCGGGCCGTCCGATTACATCGACTGCTGCGGCGTGCTGCACCATCTGGCCGATCCGGCCGCCGGGTTCCGCGCCCTGGCGGCGGCACTGGCGCCCGGTGGCGGCATCGGCGTCATGGTTTATGGCGAGCTGGGGCGGATCGGCGTGTACCACGCGCAAGCGATGCTGCGGATGATCGCCGGCGACGGTCCGAACGCCGGGCGCATCGCGGTGGCGCGCAAACTGGTCGAAGCCTTGCCGCCAACCAACTGGCTGCGGCGCAATCCGGCAATCGCCGACCACAAGGGCGACGATGCGGCGCTGTTCGACCTGCTGCTGCATTCCCGGGACCGCGCCTATCGCGTGCCGGAACTGGCGGCCGAGTTGGAGCAGGCCGGCTTGCGTCCGGTCGCCTTCATCGAGCCGGCACTGTATGACCCCGACACCTGGATCCGCGAGCCCGCGCTGCGCAAGCGCCTGGCGGACCTGTCCTGGATCGAGCGCTGCGCCTTCGCCGAACTGCTGGGCGGGGGACTGCGCAAGCATATCGTTTATGCCGTGCCGGCGGCGCGCGACGGCGACCCCGTGGCCCGGCCGGGGCCGGAAGCGGTGCCGATTCTGAAGGATATGGACGGCATGGCGATGGCCAGCGCCATCGGCCGCGACGGGATCTTGCAGGTCAGCGGCGAGGGATTGTCGATGGGGCTGCGCCTGCCGCCGCTGGCGCCGCGCACGCTGCGCCTGATCGACGGCAAGCGCGGTATCGCCGAAATTCGCGCCGAGATCGGCCTGAAGGCGACGGACGAGGATTTCCGCCGACAGTTCGCCGCGCTTTACGGCGCGCTGAATGGAATCAACCGGCTGCTGCTGCGCTGTCCGCCACCCGCGCCCGCGGCTTGACCACGGCCAGCACGTTGCCGGCAAGGATCAGGACCACGCCAATCAGCGCCGGGGCGGTCCAGACATAGCCTTCCAGGACGGTCGAGATAGCCAGCGCCACCACCGGGAACAACACGGCCGCATAGGCCGCTCGGTCGGCGCCGATGCGGCCCAGCAGGGTCAGGTAGCAACCGAAGGCGACAACCGAACCGAACAGCGCCAGGTAGATCAGCGCGCCGACATATTCCGGCCGCGGATCGAAATCCACCGGCGCCCCGCGCAGCAGCGCGAAGCCGGTCATGAAGGCTGCGCCATAGGCCATGCCCAAAGCGTTGGTCTGCAGCACCGGCAGCCCCGCGCGCTGGTTGCGCAGCGAAGCCATATTGCCGAGCGAGGCGGAATAGGTGGCGACGATCGACAGGCCCAACCCGACAATCGGGCCGCCGGCCAGATCCAGCGACACCAGTTCGTGGCGGAACACCAGGACCAGCCCGACGAGTCCCAGACCCGCCGCGCCAAGCACCCGCCGGTCCACCGGATTGCCGAACAGCAGCGCGCCGTTCAGGATGTTCATCAGCATGATCAGCGAGAACACCACAGCCACCACGCCGGTCGTCAGATGGGCGGTGGCGTAATAGAACAGCAAGTAGTTCAGGGCGAACAGGAACAGCCCCTGGGCGGCGATGAAGACGTGGTGGCGCGCGGAAAAGCGCAGGCTGCGCCCGGTCGCCAGGCAAAACCCGACCAGCACCGCGGCGGCGATCAGAAACCGGTAGGCGACCGAAAGATCGGGTTCGACCGTGCCGAGCTGAAGCTTGATCGCATACCAGGTCGAGCCCCAGATCAGCACGGTCGCGCCGTACAGGAATTGATTGCCCACGCGCTTCTTTTCCTTTCGCTGTCGGTCAGATTCGCCAGAAGGGCTTGGATGCCTCTTCCCAGGCGGTCGCCCGGTCGAGCCCGATGTCGCGGAGCAGCCGGTCGTCCAGCATACCCAGCTGGCGACGCTGACGGCGACGGTCATACCACAGATCGCGCAGGACCAGAATGCGCGAAACCGCCCGGCCGATTGCGTCGCCAAGATCGGCGACCGAGATCGACCACCATGGGCGAACGCGCGTGTCAAAATTGTAGTTCATCGTAGATCTCCTTATCGGTAACATCGATGCCAGTTTGAAATTGACCGGCAAAAAACCTCTCTGACGGCCGGACTCTATGGCCAGGTCGGAAGTTTGACAAAGGATCGTTTTTCATCTATCGAATTAAAATAATTAATGCGAAAGCAACCCAGTCATGGCTTCGCGCCTGCCCCCGATGAATACGCTGCGCGCCTTCGAGGCGGCGGCCCGGCATCTGAGCTTCACCCGCGCCGCCGCCGAGTTGAACGTCACCCAGGCCGCGATCAGCCACCAGATCCGGACTCTGGAGGAGGCACTGGGCGTGCGCCTGTTCCGGCGGTTGAACCGGGCGATCCGGCTGACCGAGGAGGGTCAGGAATTCGTCGCCGATGTCCGCAAGGCGCTGGACCATCTGGTGGGCGCGGTGGACAAGCTGACGGCACCCACCGGCGGCGGGCCGCTGACCGTCAGCGCCCTGCCCTCGTTCACCGCGAAGTGGCTGTTGCCAAGGCTGGGACGGTTTCGCCAGCGGCACCCCCAGATCGACATTCGTATTTCGCCGTCCATGCAGGTTGCCGATTTCGCACGCGACGACGTCGATGTCGCGGTCCGTTACGGCAAGGGCGCCTACAAGGGTTTGCGCAGTGTCTGGCTGATGACTGACGACGTTTTCCCGGTGTGCAGCCCGGCACTGCGGGATGGCGATCCACCGCTCAACACCCCCGAAGACCTGCGCCACCACACGCTGCTGCACGACGATTTCTACGTCGATTGGCCGATGTGGCTTCTAGTGGCCGGCGTCAAAGGCATGGACGAGCGGCGGGGACCGTTCTTCACGGACTCGGCGATGGTGATCCAGGCGGCGATCGAGGGCCAGGGCGTGGCGCTGGCGCGCGGCGCGCTGGCGGCCGGAGACCTCGCGGCCGGCCGCCTGGTGCGGCCCTTCACGCTGTCGATCTCCAACGACCATGCCTATTACGTGGTTTGCCCCGAATCCACCGCCGACCGCCCGAAGATCGCCGCCTTCCGCGACTGGCTGCTGGACGAGGCGAAGGCGGTGGAATAGCCGCCGGCTGACCGGTCAAATGCCCCAATCGGCCCCGGGATTCGATTTTTTCGTTGGCTTGTCAGCCCAGCTTAAGGTTCGGCCCCGTATGATCGCTTTCGCGCGTGGAAGATAGTTTCCATGCCTCCGATTCATCATTTCGAGGTTCATCCCGATGAAACTTACCCTGAAGCTGACATTTCTCAGCCTGGCGATCCTGACCGGCGCCTGTGCCACCCCGGGCCCGCGCTCGCATGTCCCCGGCGACCATTACGTTCTCTACATGGTCTGGCGGCCGACCTTCTGCGCCCAGGCGGAAAATGCCGGCCTGAAGGAATGCCAGCCCGGCGCCACCGCGACCAATCTGACCCTGGATGGCTTGTCGCCCTTTTGGGACATCAACAGCGACAACCGGCGCGACGACAACGACCGCTACTGCACCGCCGCCGGCGAACCGCGCGCCAAGCTCATCGAAATGGACAAGGCGGCCGGAAACGAATGGAGCAGCCTGCCGCCGGCGCCGATCTCGGCGGCCACGCGCAACGCGCTGCTGCCCGTCATGCCGCGCGTGCTGTCTTCCATCGACCGGCATGAATGGCTGAAACACGGCAACTGTTCCGAACTGGCGGCCGACGATTATTTCGCCCTGTCCATCAAGATGGCCAAGGACGTGCAGGGTTCCGCCTTCGGCCGGGCAATCGTGGAGAACGCCGGCAAGAGTGTCGAAACGTCGGTGCTGATCCAGGCCTTCACCCGCGCCTTCGGCGACGACAAGCGCACCGCCCTGACCCTGAAATGCGAAAAGGGACCCGACGGCAAGCGCAGCCTGTCCGAAGCGCGTATCCGCATTCTCCGCGACGTTGCCGATCAGGGTGTCACCGGCGCCAGCCTGGATGCGCCCGCGGTCGGCAAGGACAGCGACTGCGGCAAGAACTTCACGATCCCCGCACCGTGACGGGACGGCGGGCGCCGGCGAGGGATTCCGGCGCCCGCCCGCACTCGCCACATCCACGGATCCGGTCCACAAGAAGAAATGCGCAACTATCCTTAAGCCAAGATTAAATTTTGCGTCAGCGCCGATTAAGATGGCTTGTGCCAGTGTATGACCTGTAGCGGCATTCAAAGCGGACAGCCGATCTCTGAACCGACGTTCCACGGGGGAATTTCATGACCAGCCCACTGACCATCGTCCTCGACCAGGCCCGGTTGCGGGGAATCAAGCGCGCCTTCTCGACCCGGCGCGTCCCGAACGAGGATATTCGCCTGGCGACGAAGGGCGATATGCGGCCGATGCCCGGCGATCTGGTGCTGGCCCGCGTCGACCGCATCGGTCATCACAAGCGGATCGAACGGACCGATGGCCGCATGGCCGACCTGTATGTCGGCGACGAGATCGTTCTTGCCTATGGCAACCGCTATGCGCCAGACCAGTTCGAGGCGGAAATCCCCGACAGCCTGGTACCCTGCCACATGGTCGCCGCCGGCGGCATCGCCTCGATGGCGCTCAGTTCGAACGACAAGGCGCGACGCCCCACGGAAATCACCCCCATCGGCCTGATCGTCGACCGGTCGGGCAAGCCGGTCAGCCTGGCCAGCTACGCGCTGCCCGCCGTGAGCGCGCGGGAGTTGCCGCCGATCGTCATTGTCGCCGGTACGTCCATGAATGCCGGGAAGACGACGACGGCGACGTCGCTGATCCACGGGCTGGTGCGGGCGGGATTCCGGGTCGGCGCCGCCAAGCTGACGGGAACTGGCGCCGGCGGCGATTTCTGGAGCATGACCGATGCCGGCGCCCACAAGGTCCTGGACTTCACCGATGCCGGGCATGCCTCGACCTATCTCTGCACGCCGCGGGAAATCGAGGCGATCACGCACAAGCTTTTCGCGCAACTCGCCGCCGACGATTGCGACGTGATCGTGGCGGAAATCGCCGACGGGATCTTCCAGCGCGAAACCGTTTCCCTTCTCAAGGCGGGTTTTTTCCGTTCTTTGGTCCAGGCGATCATTTTTGCCACGGTCGATGCGGCGGGCGCCCGGGACGGCGCCAACTGGCTGGCTGGGCTGGGCTATAATCTTCTGGGCATCAGCGGCATGCTCACGCGCTCGCCGCTGGCCCGGCGCGAGACCGAAGAGGCAACCGGCTTGAAGACCCTGAGCGTCGAAGATCTGGCCAATCCCGAATTCGCGCGCTCGCTCCTCGCCTCGCTGGAAGACATCGCCCAGGTCGACGATACCGCGGGCAGCGACTTCTCCCCGATCCAGCAGCAGGCGGTGGAATGAATCTCCCGCGCATAGCCTCCGGCAACCGCCGGTGGCTATTGCTGGCCCTGGTCGGCAATGGGTTGTTCCAGGGCGCGGCCACCTTTGCCGCGTCCTGGGCGTTGCATTCGCTGATACGCAATCTCGGGGCCGGCATGACCGTGCAGCCCATGGCCGTGCTCGTCGGTGCGGCCTTCGCACTGTTCGCCCTGCGCTGGCGCGAAGGCTTCGATGCCGAATCCCTCGGCCAGAGCTATGTCCGGCGGGTTCGCGAGCGTCTGTTTTCGCGCATCATGGCCCTGCCGCTGGAATCGCGGCGGCGCTATCGGTTCGGGACCACGATGGTGCGCCTGACCGGCGACCTCAACTCGCTGAAGAACTGGGTCAGCCTGGGCATTGCGCGGCTGGTGGTCAGCGCGATCTCGCTGGTGGCCACGCTGGTCGCCATCGCATGGTTTTCGGTGCCCG
>JAHELM010000150.1 GCA_024644185.1 Rhodospirillales bacterium
CAGTTCGTCCTGTGGCTGCGGCAGTTCGTTTTCGGTCTGACCGCGCCGCCCGCTTCGTGATAGAAAGCAAGGCCCGCCCCCGGCGGGTCTTTTCGTTTCACGAACCGGGATGCCGCGCATGAAGATCGCCACCTTCAACGTCAACTCGATCAAGGCACGCCTGCCGCGGCTTCTCGAATGGCTTTCCCTGGCCGCGCCGGATGTCGTCCTGCTGCAGGAAACCAAGACCGTCGATGACGACTTTCCGGCTCTGGAGATCGAGGCGCTGGGCTACGCGCTGGCGATCCACGGGCAGAAGACCTACAACGGCGTCGCCATCCTTTCGAAACATCCGATCGGCGATGTGCGCCGCGGCCTTCCCGGCGATCCGGCCGACGAGCAGGCGCGCTATATCGAGGCGACGATCCGGGGCTTGCGCATCGCCTCGATCTATCTGCCCAACGGGAACCCCGTCGACTCCGAGAAGTATCCCTACAAGCTTGCCTGGATGGACCGGCTGATCGCCCATGTGCGCGATACGATGCTGCCGTCGGAAATTCCCTTCGTGCTGGGTGGCGACTACAACGTCATTCCGGCCGATCTGGACGTATACGATCCCAGGTCCTGGATCGGGGATGCCCTGTTCCGCCCGGAAACCCGCGCAAAATTTCGCGCGCTGGTCTATCTCGGTTTGACCGAGGCCTGGCGGGCACTGCATACTGAGCACGGCTATACGTTCTGGGACTACCAGGCCGGCCGCTGGCCCCGCGACGAGGGGCTGCGCATCGACCACTTCCTGCTGTCGCCCGGCGCCGCCGATCGGCTTCAGGCCTGCGAGATTGACCGCGCCCCGCGCGGCAAGGACAAGGCATCGGACCATACGCCGGTCTGGTGCGAGATCCGGGAGGAGACGACGTGAGCTGTACGGCGGACACCCATGAAGGCGGCTGCTTCTGCGGCGCGGTTCGATACCGGGTGCAGGGGCCGATCGCCCTTGTCACGCATTGCCATTGCAATTCCTGCCGCCGCTCGGCCGGCGCGGCCTTCGTAACCTGGCTGACCGTCGAGCGGGAGCGGGCCTCCTGGATCGCCGGAACGCCAAAGCGCTACGCGTCGTCACCCGGCGTGACGCGGGAGTTCTGCGGCGACTGCGGCACGGAACTCGCATTTACCAACGAGAAGGCGCCACGCACCGTCGACCTCACGGTCGCCAGCCTCGATTGCGCCGCCGGCCACCCGGCGGACAAGCATATCTGGACCGCCAACAAGCTGCCGTGGCTCAGGATCGACGACCACCTGCCGACCTGGCCGGAATGGTCGAAGCCGGCGTGACCGTACGGCCCGGCGCTCAGCCCGGACGCGGTTTCAACCGGATGCCCGGCCGGATGTTCCTGAACGTCAATTTCGACGGGTCGGCATAACAGGGGCCGGGCGCCTCGACCATCAGAATTTCCTCGGCAATCGGTTGAAAATCAGCCCGAAAGTGTACGGAACTCTTGAGTACCAGGATCGATTCGCGCGCCGGCTCGACGCCCAGGTGACGGAAGATCGACTGGTCGGCGGCCTGCTGCATGCGCGACCCGACAGCCACCCGCACACCCTGAATTTCCAGCAGGGCCATCGGGCCAAGGTCCATGCGTGCCCCCAGCCACATCGGCCCGGTGGCGGTGAACCGCCCGTCGCCCAGCTTCAGCACCTTGTAATCGCCCCCCAGCGGCCGGTGCCCCGGCATGCCGGACTTGCCTCCCAGCGCCGCCCGGATGGTCGCCCCCTCTCCGGCTGCATGCGCCTGAAGCGCCACCTCGGGATCGTTCAGCAGGCCGAGCACCGCGCCCCGCGCACCGCCCGCGATCAGGGCTTCCAGCAGGCCGGTGGTGTCGGACGGGCCGCCGCCACCCGAATTGTCCTGGGTGTCGGCCAGAACGACGGGACGGCGCGCCGTTCGGGCACGTCGCATCGCCTCATCCACCGCATCGCCGGGCTGCCATAACCGGCCTGCGAAAGCAGCCTCCTGGTTCTGGATCGCCTTCAGCATGGCGTCCGCCGCCGCCTCGGCATCGGCCCGCGTCCGGCCATAGGCCATGACAGCCGGCCCGACTTCGGCGATATCCGCCAGCGGGAATCCGGTGGCGAACGAAATCGTCCGTACCGCGCCGCCTGCTGCCCGCTCCAACCGTTCCATCTCGGCATAAAGGCCGCGCGCCGGCTCGGTCAGGGTGCAGCCCCAGTTCAGCGGAATCAGAAAATCCGGCCTGCGCAGCGCCTTGTGAAACGGCCCTTGGCCCCGCAGGATCGCATCCAGGTGCCGGGCCGCGCGGGCGCCGGTCTCGCCCATATCCACATGCGGATAGGTGCGGTAGGCGTCCAGAACGTCGGCCAGGGCCACCATCTCTTCGGTCACATTGGCGTGCAGGTCGAGGCTGACCGAAATCGGAACCGACGCGCCGACCAGCGCGCGGACCCGGCGCAGCACTTCGCCCTCGCCGTCTTCCAGATGCTCGGCGACCATCGCCCCATGCAGGTCCAGATAGATGCCGTCGATCTTTCCGGCCGAGGCAATATCTTCCAGCAGCATCGCCACGATGCGTTCATAGGCATCCCGCATGACATGCGCCGACGGCGTCGCCGAACACCACAGCAGCGGCACGATCTCGTGCCCCGCCGCGCGCAGCGCCTCAACCGCCCCAGTGATCGGCAGATGCACGCCGTCGATGGCGGGCAGCAGATCGCGCCCGCGCGACAGCCCCGGCCAACCATCGGTCTCCTCGAACATCTCCCACGTCGCCTTCAGCGGCGCAAAGGTGTTTGTCTCGTGCTGAAACCCGCCGACCGCGATACGCGCCATGCATCCCGCCCTGTTGTCTTTATGACTTCCGGCCCGTCAACAAACCCGCGCAGCGAGGTGGCGGCGACACCCCTCGGCCGCCGCCACCCGCCGGATCCGCGATATCAGATATCGGCAAAAACGTGGGTTTCGGCCTTGCCGCCCGGATGAGTGACGGCACCAAATTCAGCCGAACCGACGGTCTGCGCGTAACGCCACAGCGCGCCGGACTGGAAGTCGTGGCTGCGCGGCTTCCACGATTTGGCGCGCGTCGCCAGTTCCGCGTCGCTCAGTTCGACGTCCAGCGTCCCCTTGTCGGCGTCGATGGCGATCATGTCGCCATCCTTCAGCAGGCCGATCGGCCCGCCGACCGCCGCTTCCGGCCCGACATGGCCGATGCAGAAGCCGCGCGTCGCGCCCGAGAACCGGCCATCGGTGATCAACGCCACCTTGCCGCCGGTGCCCTGGCCGTACAGCGCCGCCGTGGTGGCCAGCATCTCGCGCATGCCGGGGCCGCCCTTCGGTCCCTCGTAGCGGATGACGAACACGTCGCCTTCCTTGTAGGCCCGCTTCTTCACTGCCTCGAAGGCGTCTTCCTCGCAGTCGAATACGCGGGCCGGGCCACGGAATTTCAGTTCGCTCATGCCGGCGATCTTGACGATCGCGCCTTCCGGCGCAAGGTTGCCCTTCAGGCTGACGACACCGCCGGTCTTGCTCAGCGGCTTTTTCACCGGGCGGACCACATCCTGGTCCTCCGGGAACACGATCGCCTCAAGCTCCTCGCCAATGGTGCGGCCGGTCACCGACAGGCAGTCGCCGTCGAGGAACCCGCCGTCCAGAAGCGCCTTCATCACCACCTGCACGCCGCCGACCTCGAACAGGTCCTTGGCAACATATTTGCCGCCCGGCTTCAGGTCGGCGATATAGGGGGTTTCGCGGAATATCCGCCCGACCTCGTGAATGTCGAAATCGATGCCGGCCTCATGGGCGATCGCCGGCAGATGCAGCGCCGCGTTGGTCGACCCGCCGGTGGCCGCAACCACACGGGCGGCGTTCTCCAGCGAGCGCCGGGTGACGATCTTGCGCGGGCGAATGCCCTTCTCCAGACAGCGCATCACGACCGCACCCGAGGCCTCGGCATAGGCGTCGCGAGAATCGTAGGGCGCCGGCGCGCCGGCCGAGCCGGGCAGCGCCAGACCGATCGCCTCGGACACGCAGGCCATGGTGTTGGCGGTGAACTGGCCGCCGCACGACCCGGAAGACGGGCAAGCATGGCATTCGATGGCGTGCAGTTCCTCGTCGTCGATCTTGCCCGCGGCATGCGAGCCGACCGCCTCGAACACGTCCTGCACGGTGATGTCGCGTCCCTTGTGGCGGCCGGGCAGGATCGAGCCGCCATACATGAACACCGACGGCACATCGAGGCGCACCATGGCCATGGGAACCCTCCTGCACGTTTCTGGGAGATCACGGGATAGGATGCCGCGCACAATATCGGCACGCGGCCGCCCTGCAAAGCGTGATTTCAGGCGGGAAAGGATCGAGTGCCCGGCCAGCGCGGCATCACGCCGGCCGGGGCATTTCCGTCAGAGCGTGGCCAGCCGCTGCAAAGCAGCTGCCAGACGGTTTTTCAGTGCGGTGGCATCGGTGCGGCGGGCGCGCTGTTCCTCGACAACCTCCACCGGCGCCTTGGCCACGAAGGCCTCGTTGCCGAGCTTGCGGTCGATCTTGCCGATCTCGTCGTCCGCCTTGGCAATTTCCTTTTCCAGCCGCGCCTTTTCCTGCGCCAGATCGATGACGTCGCCGATCGGCAGGGCCACCGTTGCCTCGTGGTGGACGATCTGGATGGACCCCTTGGGCGGCGGCGTGCCGGCATCGGCCGCCGACATCCGGTCGAGACGGGCGAGCCGTCCGATCAGATCACCATAGGCGTCCAGCCGCTTGCGATTGGCCGCGCTGGCGCCGATCAGCAGCATCGGGATCTTCGCTCCGGCCGGCACGTTCATTTCGTTGCGCGCCGAGCGGATGGCGGTTATCAGCCCGATCACCCAGCCAATTTCCTCGTCGGCGGCGGCATCGGTCAGGGGCTGGTCGAAGTCAGGCCATTTCGCGACGATCAACTTTCCCGCACCCTCGCCGCCGAACATCCCCCACAGTTCCTCGGTCACGAAGGGCATGAAGGGATGCAACAGGCGCAGCACCTGGCCCATCACCCAGGCCGAGGTGGCACGGGTTTCGGCGGCAATGGCCGGGTTATCGCCGGTCAGCAGCGGCTTGGCCAGTTCCACATACCAGTCGCAGAAGGTGTTCCAGGTAAAGGCGTAGGCGGCATTGGCGGCCTCGTCGAAGCGATAGACACCCAGCGCCCGGTCGATCTCGCGGCGGCATCGGTCGGCCTCGCCGACAATCCAGCGATTCAGCCGCGTATTGACGTTCCGCGGGTCGAAACCGGCAACCGGCAGGCATTCGTTCATCTCGCAGAAGCGCGCCGCGTTCCACAGCTTGGTGGTGAAGTTGCGGTACCCCTCGACGCGCGATTCGTCCATCCGCACGTCGCGGCCGGGCATGGTCAGCGCCGCCAGCGTGAAGCGCAACGCATCGGCCCCGTACTGATCGACCAGGTTCAGCGGGTCGATCACGTTGCCCTTGGACTTGGACATTTTCTGTCCCTGGGCGTCGCGAACCAGCGCGTGTATATAGACGGTGCGGAACGGCACCTCGTCCATGAAATGCAGCCCCATCATCATCATCCGCGCGACCCAGAAGAAGATGATGTCGAAGCCGGTGACCAGCACGTCGGTGGGATAGTAGCGCGCCAGTTCCGGCGTTTTGTCCGGCCAGCCCAGCGTCGAGAACGGCCACAGCGCTGAGGAAAACCAGGTATCCAGCACATCGGCATCGCGGATCAGTTCCACGTCCTTGCCGTATTGCGCCTTCGCCGCGGCCCGGGCCTCGTCCTCGGTTTCCTCGACGAAGACCGTCCCGTCCGGGCCGTACCAGGCGGGAATCTGGTGGCCCCACCAGAGCTGGCGCGACACGCACCAGGGCTGGATGTTGCGCATCCATTCGTAATAGGTCTTGGTCCAGTTCTCGGGCACGAATTTCGTGCGCCCCTGCTCCACCGCCTCGATTGCCGGCTTCGCCAGGGTGGCGGCATCGGCGAACCACTGGTCGGTCAGCCAGGGTTCCACCGGCACGCCGCCGCGGTCGCCATAGGGCACCATGTGCGTGTGGTCGTCGACCTGCGCCAGCAGACCCAGTGCCTCGATCGCGTCGACCACGCGCTTGCGCGCCTCGAAGCGGTCGAGGCCGCGATACGCCTCGGGCACGGCGTCGTTGAGATGCGCGGTCGCATCGAGGATATTGATGACGTCCAGGCCATGCCTGCGGCCGACCTCGAAATCGTTGAAATCATGCGCCGGGGTGATCTTCACCGCGCCCGAGCCCTGCTCGGGATCGGCGTATTCGTCGGCGACGATGGGAATTCGGCGGCCGACAATCGGCAGGATCGCGTGCCTGCCGACCAGCGCCTTGTAGCGATCGTCGTCGGGATGCACCGCCACCGCGGTATCGCCCAGCATCGTTTCCGGGCGCGTCGTCGCGACGGTAATGAACGTATTATCGAGCCCTTCCACGGGATACTTGAAGTGCCATAGATGACTCTTCACCTCGCGCTGCACGACTTCCAGATCGGAAATGGCCGTCTGCAGCTTCGGGTCCCAGTTGACCAGGCGCTTGGCC
>JAHELM010000151.1 GCA_024644185.1 Rhodospirillales bacterium
TCAGGAGGATCGGCGACGCCCGATAATTGCGCCACGGAAGCGCGGGGGGTCGTCCACGAACAACTGGGAGGACGAACATGAATCGCTTCATATCGGGCGCGAGCCGCCGCACTTTTCTCAAGGGTTCCGCGGCCGCGCTGGGTGCCGGCACGGTGTCGGGACTGCCGTTTTCGGGCGCCTTCGGGGCGGCGTTCCCGGATCACCCGCTGGCCGTCGTGGTGCCGACGGCCGAGGGCGGCGGCGCCGACCGCAACCTGCGCGCGGTGACCACTGTGTGGCCGAAATACCTGCCGGGCGCGGCGTTCGAGATGGGCTATTTCCCCGGCGCCTCGGGCCGCGTCGGCTATGAGGTCTACATGGGCAAGAATGCCCCGGACTGCTACAGCCTGTTGTTCGGCAACATGGGCCCGGAAGTGCTGAACTGGGTGGTGCAGGCGCCCGACAGCTTCAAGTTCCCCGGCGATTACCAGTATTTCGCCCATGTCGACATCGACCCCAGCGTGGTCTATGTGGCGGCCGACAGCCCGTTCCGCGGCATCGACGACATCGTCGCCGAGGCCAGGAAGCGCACCATCTCGGTGGCCACCAGCCGCATCGCGCACCCGGCCTCGCTGGGCATCCTGGCGGTGGGCGAGGCGACCGGCGGCAAGTTCAACCTGATCCCCATGTCCGGCGGCAAGAAGACGCTGGCCGCCGTGGTGACGGGCGAGACCGATATCGGCGTGCTGCCTTCGGGCTCGGTGGTGACGGCCGGGGATTCGGTGCGCACGGTGCTGGTCTTCGACAAGACCAATCCGCTGGGCGAGCGGCTCAACAACGCGCCGGCGGTGAACGACGCGCTGGGCACCAAGATTCCGCCGCTGTTTTCCGCCCGTGCCTTCGCCCTGCACACGGCGGCGATGGACAAGTATCCCGATCGCTATCAGGCGCTGGTCTCCAGCCTGGAAAAGACGGTGGCCGACCAGGCCTACAGGGACGAGATCGTCAAGGCCAAGGCGCCGCTGGAAAACATCCGCTACGGCGATGGCGCCGCATGCCAGGAATATGTCGACGGCATCATCGAGATCGGCAATCGTTTCAAGTCGCTGCTGACCGGCAACTGAACGACGGCAAGACCGGAACCGGCCGGGGGGCGCGTCCGCGCGGGCGTTCCCTCCGGCCGTTCATCATACGGGGAAGGGCGGCGATTTGGGCGATCGACGGGACAGGGCGGATACCGACGACGAATCTGGCGCGGACGGATCGCGAAAGCGGCCGGTCGGGGGGGAACTGATCGTCCCCGTCGGCGCCATCGTCTTCACGCTGTACTACATCACCACCATCCTGCACGGGCCGTGGGAGGCGAAGGCCAACGCCTATTACATCGGCAGCACGCTGATGGCGCTGTGCGCCCTGTTCATCCTGCGCACCCTGCTGGCGGTGCGCCGCGGCGAGGCGACCCTGGGGCTGCAACGGCTGATCGAACCGCGCAACCTGATGGTCAAGCGGCTCGGCCTGCTGGCGCTGACCGTCGGCTATATCTATGTCGTGCACTGGGGCGGTTTCACGCTGACCACCTTCGTCTTCCTGGCGGCCTCCATCCTGCTGCTGCGCGACGGGCGCGACAGGGGATTCGTGCTGGCCCTGTCGGCGGCGCTGGCGCTGGGCGGATACCTGCTGTTCATCGTCGCCTTCCATACGCGGTTTCCCAAGGGGCCGTTCGAGATCCTCATGCAGCAGGTGTTCTGAGCCATGGAACCGGATCTCGCGTTCTTCGCGCAGCTCTTCGTCGACATGCTGGGCTATTGGTGGATCATCGTGCCGACCACCGTCCTGGGCATCGTCGTCGGCGCCATCCCCGGATTCAGCGCCGCCAACACCATCATCATCCTGCTGCCGCTGACGCTGTCGGCGCCGGTGGACCAGGCGATGATCTTCATGGTGGCGCTGTACTGCTCGTCGCGCATGGGCGCCGGCATCCCGGCGATCCTGGTCAATATTCCCGGCACGGCGGGCGCGGCGGCGACACCGCTGGACGGCTATCCGATGGCCAAGAAGGGGCTGGGCCAGCAGGCGCTGGCGATCTCGTTCACCTCGTCCAACCTGGGCGGGCTGCTGACCACCGCGGTGGCGCTGGTGGCGTTGCCCTGGCTGGCCCGCGTCGCCTATGTGATGCATTCGGTCGAGATGATCGTGGTCATGCTGTTCGGCATCTCGCTGATCGCCGCGATCGCCGCGAAGGACCCGCTGAAGGGGCTGATCGCCGGCCTGTTCGGCTTGATGATCGGCTCGATCGGCGCCGATCATGTCTATGCGACGCCGCGCGGCACCTTCGGGTTTCTGGAACTCTATGACGGGGTGCCGCTGATCCCGGCGCTGGTCGGGCTGTTCGCCGTGTCGGAGGCGTTCCTGTTCATCGAAAGCGGCTCGATCCTCAGCGACAAGGGCCGCATCCTGGTCGCCCGCGGCGGCTGGCACGGCACGATGGAAGGCGTTCGGATCACCCTGCGGCGCTGGTGGCACGTCACCTGGACCAGCATGATCGGGCTGGCCATCGGCGTGGTGCCGGGTGCCGGCGCGGCCATCGCCGCCTTCGTTGCCTATCAGCAGTCGCGCTTCTTCAGCCGCACGCCGGAACTCTACGGCACCGGCCATCCGGAAGGGCTGATCGCCCCGGAATCGGCGAATAACGGGGTGACCGCGGGCACGCTGATCCCGCTGCTGACCATCGGCATTCCCGGCGGCGCGACGGCGGCGATCATGCTGGTGGTGATGCAGTATCACGGCATGCCGACCGGGATGCAGCTGTTCTCGACCCGGCCGGAACTGGCCTACGGCATGATCATGTCGATGCTGGTCACCTATCTGTTCATGTCGTTCACGGCGCTGCCGCTGGCGCGCTACCTGTCGCGGGTGACGGTGGTGCCGACGGCTTACATGGCGCCGATCGTGATCGCCTTCACCCTGGTCGGGTCCTTCGTCCCGCGCGATTACGTGTTCGACATGTATCTGGCGCTGGCTTTCGGCGTTATCGGCTATATCGCCCGCAAGACCGGCTATCACGTCGCCGCCATCCTGATCGGCGTCATTCTGGGGCCGCTGCTGGAGGGCTATTTCCTGCGCGCGCTGCGCATCGCCGAGGGCGACATCATGGTGCTGTTCTCGTCGACCATCGGGAACGTGCTGTGGGTGTTCCTGATCGTCTCGGTCGGCGCGCCGCATATCATCGAATACAGGCGCCGCCGGCGGGCGGCCAAACCGTCGCGAGGAGGTGGAGAATGACGACGATCGATCCGTCGAGGCTTGCCAGGAACGTCAAGCGTATCGGGCATATCGGCATTCCCGGCGGTGGCCAGGTGGTGGTCGACGGCAATTACGCCTATGTCGGCCACATGAAGCCGCCGCACGGCACGACCATTCTCGACGTCTCCGACCCGAAGGCGCCGCGAATCGTGTCGCGGATCATGCTGCCTGACGGCTATTCGCATACCCACAAGGTGCGAGTCGTCGGCGATCTGATGTTCACCAACTACGAACAATACGACCGGCATTTCCTGCGCAAGGGCGACACGCTGCCGGATATCCGCGCGGCCTTGCGGGCGAAGCTGGGCCGCGCGCCGACCGATGGCGAAACCGCCGCCGGGGCGAAGGTGAAGATCGAGGACATCGCCACGCTGGATGCGGCGCGCGAGCGCGGCTACCACGACGGCGGGTTCTGCATCTACGACATCCGCGACCGGGCCAATCCGAAACGGCTGTGCCATGTCAGGACGCATGGCTTTGGCGTGCACCGCTTCGACGTCGACGGGAAATACGCCTACATGTCGACCGAGATGGAAGGCTATATCGGCAATATCCTGGTGATCTACGACCTCGGCGATCCCGCCAATCCGAAAGAGGTTTCGCGCTGGTGGATGCCGGGCCAGCATCTGGCCGGCGGCGAGACGCCCGGCTGGCGCGGCTATCGCAACCGCCTGCACCACGCGATGCGGGCGGGCAACGAATTGTGGGCGTCCTGCTGGCATGCCGGGTTCCGCGTCATCGACGTGTCCGACATCCGCAAGCCGACGACCATCGCGTCGCACGATTACCACCCGCCGATACCCGAGCCGACCCATACCGTCATGCCGCTGGAAAACCGGATCGACGGGCGCCGGATCGCCGTGGTCGTCGACGAGGAACACGATCATGTGCCCGGCCGGCTGCACGCATTCATGTGGGTCTTCGACGTGACCGACCTGAAGGACATCAAGGCGCTGTCGATCTATGACGTCAGCGAGATGGATTCGCCGTGGAGCCGCGCCCCCGGCCGGTTCGGCGCGCATCAGTATCGCGAGAAGCTGGATTCGACGCTGGTCTACGTGACCTGGTTCAGCGGCGGATTGCGCATCGTCGACGTGGCCAATCCGTCGCAGCCCAGGGAAGCCGGGTTCTTCATTCCCGAACCGATCGACGGCCATCCCAGCCCGCAGAGCAACGACGTGGATGTCGACGCCAGGGGGCTGATCTATCTGCTCGACCGCAATGCCGGGCTGGACATCCTGGAGTTCACGCCGTGATGGGGTAACGGCGGCGCGCCCGGTGCAAGGACTATTCGGCGGGGCTGGCGCTGGCCGCGGGCGGGCGGGCGCCGATCGCGCCGACCGTGGCAATCCCCAGGATCAGGAAGCCGGCGATGGAATAGAGCACCGCCCGCGCCTCCCCCTGGTCCAGCAGCCAGCCCAGCAGCACCGGCGCCAGCGCGCCGCCGACATTCAGCCCGGTGGTGACGAAGCCGAACACCCGTCCGGTGGCGCCGGGCGGCGTGATGGCGCGGGTCATCAGGTCGCGCGCCGGGCGGATCGATCCCTGCAACATGCCGAAGGCGCCGAAGATCGCGGCGATGACCAGCGCCGGCAGGCCGATGCTTGCGACCAGAAGCACCAGCGACGCCGAGACTGCAAGCGCGGCGGCCGCGGTCAGCCCGTGGTGGCGGGTGCGATCGGCCAGCGGCCCGCCGATCAGCACGCCGATCGAGGCACAGACGAGATAGGCGGTCAGCGCCGTATTGGCGCTGCCCAGCCCCAGCCCCTGGAAATCGACCAGCGCGGTGACCGAGAAGGCCTGGACGCCGCTGGTCGCCATCGACGCGAAGACATAGAACATGAACATGGTCAGGATCGGCGCCGACAGCAGCACCGCCGGGCCGGCCTGGGGCCTTGTGCCCGCCTTGTTGATGCGTGCCTCGGCGACGTGCTTTTCCTCGTGCAGGACGCCACCGAAGGTCGCCAGGGCGGCGACCACGACGAAGGCCAGCGCGCCCGCGGCCAGCAACGCGCCGCGCCAGCCGAACAGCGTCGTCAGCAGCAGCATCGCCGGCGGCGCCGCGGTGAAGCCAATATTGCCGGTGAAGGTATGCAGGCTGAAGGCGCGACCCAGCCGGTTTTCCGGCACCGAGGCGCCGATGATGGCGTAATCGGCGGGGTGGAACACGCTGTTGCCGACACCGGCGATCGCCACCAGCACGGCCGCCGCCCAGAAGGACGGCGCCAGCGCGATGCCGGCGAAGCACAGACCCAGCAGCGCCAGCCCGGCGCCCAGCAGCAACCGCGCGCCCAGCCGGTCGATCAGGATGCCGGCGGGAAACTGGGCGGCGCCGGTCGCCACGTTCAGCAACGTCACCAGCAGGCCGAGTTCGGCATAGCCGACGCCGAATTCCTGCTTCAGCAGCGGGAACAGCGGCGGCAGCGCCAGCAGGTAGAAATGGCTGACCGCATGGCCGGACCCGATCAGCCCCATCACCGCCGCATAGCGTCCGCGCTCGGAAAGTCCCGCGCCGGAAGGTCCTGCCCCGGAAAGTCCTGCCATTGCCCGCCTCTTCGTACCGGTATGGCGCGCATCCTATATCCCGGCACGCCACCCGGCATAGGGAACGTGCCGCCCACGGGAACATGATGAATCGGAGGAGATCGTCAGATGCAGACACGTGAATTGGGAAAAAGCGGCCTGGTGGTCCCGGCCATGGGGCTTGGCTGCATGGGGATGTCGATCGCCTACGGGGTGCGCGACGACGCTCTCTCCACCGCCACCATCCACCGGGCCATCGAACGCGGCGCCGGCTTCGTCGATACCTCCGACATGTACGGCCAGGGCAAGAACGAGGAGTTGATCGGCCGGGCCATCGCCGGGCGGCGCGACGCCGTGATCCTGGCCACGAAATTCGGCAATCTGCGCCTGCCCGACGGCAAGAACGGGGTGAACGGCCGGCCGGAATATGCGGCATCCGCCTGCGAAGCCAGCCTGAAGCGGCTGGGCGTCGACGCGATCGACCTTTTTTATCTGCACCGCGTCGATCCCGATGTGCCGATCGAGGATACCGTCGGCGGCATGAAGCGCCTGGTCGAACAGGGCAAGGTGCGCCACATCGGCCTCAGCGAGGCCGGCGCGGCGACGGTGCGGCGGGCGCACGCGGTACATCCGATCGCCGCGCTGCAATCGGAATATTCGCTGTGGACCCGTGACATGGAGGCGGAAATCCTGCC
>JAHELM010000152.1 GCA_024644185.1 Rhodospirillales bacterium
AGACATCTCGGCCCCAGCCAGGTTGCCCGATGGAAGACGCTGGGTACGCCGGACCTTACGCCCGACCTCATGGCCAGCATCGTCAAGGGCGTGCAGGCGGAAACCGCCGGCCGCTCGATTTCCGACCTCGCCGCCGAACGCGACGACGGTCTGTTGCGACTGCTCGAACTGCGGCGCGGCGGTTGACCCGCCGCGCCGCTTTCTCCGGCCTCACTTCGGCCGCGTCATGCCGGCGGTCTCGATCCGCACCTTGTTGGCGAGATCGGAGAGGCTGTCGTAGAGCGGCTGGATCACGTAGCGCGGATTGTGCGTATAGACCCCCGGATCCTTCAGCGAGAACCGGTAGTTATACGCGGCGCGCATCAACCGCGGCGTCCAGGCCTTGAACGGGCTGGGGACGGAGACCTCGTCGGGGACGGTCTTGCCGTCGGCGCCGATATAGTCCTGGAAGCCCGGCGTTGAGTGGCACTGGGCACTGGGCGCAGGGGACAGGAACCTCGCCTTCATTGTTCCGGCGGTTGAACGGCTCGTCGGTCAGCCGCGCATGCGGCGAGGCCGCCCGCGAACCCGGCGCCGAGCAAGCCGCCAAGGGCAAAACGGAGGGACGGTCGGCACAGCGACGTCCACAAACGGCAGAGAAAGGTACCTCGCGTGCCGGGTTTCCGCGCGTCGGCCATGAACAGCCTCCTCGGGCAATCTCGCGAGATTTCATCCCGCTCCGCACGAAGTATCGCAGACTTATGACAGGAACGCGCGGAGTCACGCAAATCGGCCGGGTTGCTTTTTCGAGATCCTGAAAAGAATGAAAGGGCCCGGCGGTTTCCCGCCGGGCCCTCTCGACTTCCATAGCAACCGTCGACGACTAGTTCAGGTAGTCGTACTTGCCATTCTTCCAGATATAGAAGAGATAGGCTGGCGCGGTCTGGTCGCCCTTGTCGTTGAAGCCGGTTTTGCCCAGCACCGTCTCGAAGGTGTTCGCATGCAGCGCGGCGATGACCTTCTTGGTATCGGTGCTGCCGGCCTTGGTGACGGCCTGCGCCCAGGACTGGATCGCGGCATAGGTGTACAGCACATAACCTTCCGGCTCGATGCCCTTGTCGCGGAACGCCTTGACGACCGGCGCGGCGACCGCATTCTTGCGCGGATCCGGGCTGAAGGTCATCAGGGTGCCTTCGCCGGCGTCGCCGGTGATCGCCCAGTACTCGTCGGTAACCAGCGCGTCACCCGACACCAGAACCGTCTTCATGCCCTGCTCGCGCATCTGGCGCACGATCAGGCCGGCCTCGGTGTGATAGCCACCGACATAGAGCACGTCGATGCCCGCCTGCTTCAGCTTGGACACCAGCGCCGAGTAGTCTTTCTCGCCCGCGGTATAGGCTTCGTACATGGCCTCTTGACCGCCAGCGGCCTGATAGGCCTTCAGCGTCTCATCGGCCAGACCCTTGCCATAGGCGGTCTTGTCATGGACGAAAGCGATTTTCTTGCCGGCATAGGTCTTGGCAAGGAAGGCGCCGGCGACCGCGCCCTGCACGTCGTCGCGACCGCAGGTGCGGAAGACGTTCTCGAAGCCCTGCTCGGTGAGCTGCGGATTGGTCGAAGCCGGGGTGATCTGGACGATGCCCTCATCGCGGTAGATCGCCGAAGCCGGGATCGACGAGCCCGAGCAGAAATGCCCGGCCATCAGCTTGATGCCCTTGTTGACCATCTGGTTGGCCACGGCCACCGCCTGCTTCGGATCGCAGGCGTCGTCGCCGATTTCCAGAACCAGCTTCTGGCCGAGAACGCCGCCCTTGGCGTTGATATCGGCAACCGCCTGTTCGGCGCCCGCCTTCATCTGTGCGCCGAACGTAGCGTACTGGCCGGTCATCGGGCCAGCCGTGGCTACGGTGATATCGGCCTGCGCCGCAACCGCGCCGAGCGCGGTTGCGACGGCAACGCCGGCAACCAGTTTGACGATATTCTTCATTGGTAGGTTCTCCCTGAGTAGCGTCCCGCGGCCGATGGCCGCTCGGGACTTTTCATGATCCGTGGCATAACCGAACGGTTCACGTTGTCAGCAGATTACGTAGGTTCAAGTGGCCCCGCAATGGAATTGTCTGTGCCGGTCAGGTGGCGCTCTCGCCGGGCGCGCCTCCGCCGCGGCGGCGCCACGCGAAGGGACCGGCGCGTTCGTACAGCCACGGATATTGCTTGACCATGGCGGCGACCAGGGTGACACGGTGGGCGGTCAGCGCGATAACGATCAGCGTTGCCGTATCGATCAGATATCCCGATGGCAACAGAAGTTCACCCTGAAACAGTGCGAAGATCAGGAAGCGGTCGGCGGCGCCCAGGAGCAATCCGTATGCCGCTACCTGCCAGGCGGGTCGCCAGTTGCCACCGATCGACTAACCCATCATCCAGGCCGTACCTCCGGCGAGGATACAGGTAAATCCTACATACACCGTCAACGAGTTTCCGAGCAGTTCCGACACCGCCTTCTCCCTCTCAATGGCCGCCTTCGAGATAGGCCGCGCGAACCTCGGGCATGGCCAGCAAATCAGCGCCGCTGCCGCTCAGCGTGATCCGGCCGTTGACCATGACATAGCCGCGATGCGCCAGTTTCAGAGCATGATAGGCGTTCTGTTCGACAAGAAAGATCGTCATGCCCTGTTCGGCATTGATTCGCTTCAGCGTGTCGAATATCTGCCGGACAACCAGGGGAGCAAGGCCCAGCGACGGTTCGTCCAGCAGCAGCAGGCGCGGCCTGCTCATCAGCGCGCGGGCGATCGCCAGCATCTGCTGCTCTCCGCCGGAAAGCGTGCCCGCCCTCTGGTCCTTGCGCGCCTTCAGGATGGGGAACAGGGTAAAGGCCTGCTCGAGATCCGCGCCGAAATGTTCCGGCGGCGCGGTCGTCGCGCCCATCTGCAGGTTTTCCAGAACGCTCATGCGGGGGAATATACGGCGCCCCTCGGGCGACTGGGCAATGCCACGGCGGACAATCTCGAAGGTCGGCATGGCGGTGATGTTCTCGCCGGCGAAGGCAATCTGCCCGCGCGCCGCTGCCGGATTGCCGCAGATCGTCATCAGCAGGGTCGACTTGCCGGCGCCATTGGCCCCGATCAGGGTGACGATCTCTCCCTCGCCGACCTCGATGTCGACCCCGCGCAACGCCTCGATATTGCCGTAGAAGGTATGGACGCCGGCGACGCTCAGCATGGTCATGCGCGGTCTCCCGCCGATTTCGCTTCGTCCTCGTCCTCGCCCAGATAGGCGCGGATGACCGCCGGATCGCTGCGCACTTCCGCGGGCGAACCGTCGGAAATCTTGCGGCCGTAATCCAGCACAATGATATGATCCGAGATTCCCATCACCACGCTCATGTCGTGCTCGATCAACAGCAATCCAATCTTGTGTTCATCACGCACGAATCGCAGCAGCTCGTTCAACTCATGCGATTCCCGGGGGTTGAGGCCGGCCGCGGGCTCGTCCAGGCACAGCAGTACCGGATCGGTACACATGGCGCGGGCGATTTCGAGTCGCCGTTGCGCACCATAGGGCAGGGCCCCGGCGTTGACATCGGCACGCTCGGTCAGATTGACGCGATCCAGCCAGTAGCGTGCCTTGTCGATGGCGGCGCGCTCGGCCGCGACGTAACCGCCAAAACCAAACAGCCCCAGTACCGTGAAGCCCGAAGCGTGCATCAGGCGATTGTGCTGGGCGACGATCAGGTTTTCCAGCACCGACATACCTGGAAACAGGCGGATATTCTGAAAGGTGCGACCGACATGGGCCCTTTGGGCCACCTGATAATCGTCCAGCCGTTCCAGCAGGAACTTGCGGTCGCCCCGATCCAGGGTGAGTCTTCCTACGGTCGGCTTGTAAAAGCCGGTCATACAGTTGAATACGGTGGTTTTGCCTGCGCCGTTGGGGCCGATGATGGCTGTGATCTCGCGGTCCCGGGCGGTGAAGGACACGTCGTCGATGGCGGTCAGGCCGCCGAACCGCATGGTCAGGTGTTCGACCGTCAGCAGCGGGCGGTTCATCGGTCGCCTCCCGTCCGTTCGGTTGCACTACCCAGCAGCAGCGTCGGTTCGCGATGGGCCAGCAGGCCTCGTGGCCGCCAGACCATGATCGCGACCATCAATATGCCGAAGGCAAGCATGCGGTATAGCGCCAGTTCGCGGAACAGTTCGGTTCCGCCAATCAGCACCACCGCCGCAAGGACCACGCCCACCTGGCTGCCCATGCCGCCGAGAACGACGATGGCCAGGATCACCGCGGATTCGCCGAAGTTGAAGCTTTCCGGGCTGATGAAGCCCTGACGCGTGGCGAAGAACGAGCCCGCGAACCCGGCGAACATGGCGCCAATGGCGAATGCGGTCAGTTTGGTATTGGTCGGGTTGATGCCCAGTGAACGGCAGGCGATCTCATCCTCGCGCAACGCCTCCCAGGCGCGGCCCACCGGCAGCTTGCGGATGCGCAATGTGAAGAAATTGGTCAGCAGGGCAAGCGCCAGGATGATGTAGTACAGGAAGATGACCCGGTGAACCGACGAATACTCGATGTTGAAGAATTCATGGAATGCGGTAACGCCATCATCGGGACTGCGGGTGAATTCCAGGCCGAAGAAGCTTGGCCGCGGGATGCCTGACAGCCCGTCCGGTCCCTTGGTAAAGGAATACCAGTTCAGCAGGATGATGCGGATGATCTCGCCGAATCCCAGGGTGACGATCGCCAGATAATCGCCACGCAGACGCAGCACCGGGAAGCCGAGCAATACGCCGAAGCTGGCAGCCAGAATGCCTGCCAGCGGCAGGCAGATCCAGAACGACCAGCCGAAATGCAGCGCGATCAGGGCGTAGGAATAGGCGCCGACGGCATAGAAGGCCACGTAACCCAGATCCAGCAGTCCGGCCAGGCCAACCACGATGTTCAGGCCCCAGCCGAGCATGATGTAGGTCAGCACCAGGGTCGACACGTCGACGACATATCGGTTGTCCGACCAAATCAACGGAATCGCCACGGCCCCGGCGAACAATGCGGCGCCCAGATATTTCGACCAGTGCTGTACCATCGCGCCGACGCGGTCCATCATGCGATCGCGATCGGCGCTGGCCAGCGGCTTTGCGCGCTGCCGCCACAACACCAGCAGGAAGCGCCCGATGAATACCAGAACGACCGCGATGGCGACCGCATTCCAGCGAAATTCGACGCCCAGTCCGCCCTGCTGACCCGTGGTTCGCATGCCGATGATGGTGAAGCTGAGGGCGAGGGCGACGCCCGCCGCCATGCCCGCTTCCTTCAAGGCCGCGAGGAAATCAAACCCGGAGTTGACGCCGATCGCGTTGCCGCTACTCGTCCGCATGGCGTCAGACCTTCTCGACTTCCGGCCGGCCAAGCAGGCCGGTGGGGCGGAAGATCAGCACCATGATGAGGATGGAAAACGCCGCGACATCCTTGTACTCGATGGTAAAATAGGCCGACCAGAAAGTCTCGATCAGGCCGATCAGAAGGCCGCCCAGCATGGCGCCCGGCAGCGATCCGATGCCGCCGAGCACCGCCGCGGTGAAGGCTTTTACGCCGGCCAGGAAGCCGATGAAGAAATCGATGACCCCGTAATAGACCAGGAACATCAGGCCGGCCACGGCGGCCAGCGCGGCGCCCATGACGAAGGTCAGCGAGATGGTGCGGTCGACGTTGATGCCGAGCAGTGCCGCCATCGTCCGGTCCTGTTCGCAGGCGCGCTGGGCACGGCCCAGGGCGGTGCGCGAAATCAGGGCCGAAAACGCGATCATCAGGATCACGGTCAAGGCGACGATGATGATCTGCATGTAACTGAGCGACACGGTGAAGCCGTCATTCTCCATGATGACGAAGCCACCCTGGATCAGCGGCGGCAACGGCTTGACACGGGCGCCCTGGGTGATCTGGACGTAATTCTGAAGAAGAATCGACATGCCGATCGCCGAGATCAGCGGCGCCAGCCGGAACGATCCGCGAAGCGGGCGATAGGCCAGACGTTCGATGGCCCAGCCATAAACCGATGCCACCACCATCGCAACCACCAGAACCAGCAGCAGGGCGAAGGGCAGCCACGTGATGCCGATCATGCCAAGGACCAGGAAGGTGATCAGGGCGACGAAGGCGCCGATCATGAACACGTCGCCATGGGCGAAATTGATCATGCCGATGATGCCGTACACCATCGTATAGCCGATCGCGATAAGCCCGTAGATAGACCCCAGTGCCAGCCCGTTGATGAGCTGCTGTACGAAATATTCCATATCCCTGTTCTCGTCGTTGAGACGTTTATGACCGGAAGGCTTATCGCCGCCCGTTGTCCAAGTCGTAGTCGCAAAACGTCACGCGATCAACAGTCGCGTTGCGGGGCCGGGGCGGCAGGTTGTCGCGGGAATCAGTCCTTGGCGCGTTCGACGTAGGATGCATCGGCGGTCATGATGACGATGCGCGTGCCGACGCCGATATGCGGTGGCACCA
>JAHELM010000153.1 GCA_024644185.1 Rhodospirillales bacterium
CTCGACCGCGTCGCGAGGAAATTCGGCCACTCGTTCCAGTGGGACCATTTCGACTGGAGCTGCGAAACCTACAAGGCGACCGGCCGGATGATGCCGGAAGACGGGCTCGACCGTATCCGCGGCCATGACGCGATCTTCCTCGGCGCGGTCGGATTTCCCGGCGTACCCGACCATGTTTCGCTGTGGGGTCTGCTGATTCCGATCCGCCGGGTGTTCCAGCAATACGTCAACCTGCGCCCGGTACGGCTGTTCGAGGGCGTGCCCTCGCCGCTGGCCGGCCGCAAGCCGGGCGACATCGATTTCTATGTCGTGCGCGAGAACGTCGAGGGCGAGTATTCCGAGATCGGCGGCCGCCTGAACCACGGCACCGACGAGGAACTGGTGGTGCAGGAGAACATCTTTACCCGCAAGGGCGTCGATCGCATCCTGCGCTATGCCTTCGACCTGGCGCGAAGCCGTCCCAAGAAGCATCTGACCTCGGCCACCAAGTCGAACGGCATCATCCACACCATGCCCTTCTGGGACGAACGCGTGCGCGCCGTCTCGAAGGACTATTCCGACGTCAAGTGGGACCAGTTCCACATCGATATCCTGACCGCGCATTTTGTGCGCAATCCGCACTGGTTCGATGTGGTTGTCGGCAGCAACCTGTTCGGCGATATCCTGTCCGACCTCGGCCCCGCGGTGACCGGCACCATCGGCATCGCGCCCTCGGCCAATATCAACCCGGAACGCAAGTTCCCCTCGATGTTCGAGCCGGTGCACGGCTCCGCTCCGGACATCGCCGGCAAGGGCATCGCCAATCCGATCGGGCAGATCTGGTCGGGCGCCATGATGCTGGACCATCTTGGCCATGAAGACGCCGGCGCCGCCATCGTGACCGCGATCGAAAAGGTATTGAAGGACAAGGCGGCGCTGACCCCCGACATGGGCGGCAAGGCCTCGACCGTCGATCTCGGAAAGGCGATCGCCGCGGCGATCTGAGGCAAAGGGGGGGGGGCGCTGAATGCATACGCGCTGGTTCGAGGATTTCAAGATTGGCGACCGGTTCGAGACGCGGGGCGTCACGCTGACCGAATCGCAGATCGTCGATTTCGCGCTCACCTACGATCCGCAGCACATGCACGTCGATGCCGAAGCCGCGGGGGCGGGGCCGTTCGGCGGGCTGATCGCCAGCGGCTTCCAGACCCTGGCGCTCAGCTTCCGCCTGTTCTTCGATCTCGGCCTGCTGGAACATTCGAATATCGTCGGGCCCGGCATGGATGAGGTGCGATGGACCGCGCCGGTCAAGCCCCGCGACACGATCCGCGGTATCGTCGAGGTGGTCGAGGCGCGGGAATCGAAGTCGAAACCGGATCGCGGCACCGTGCGCTTCGCCTTCAAGGTGGTGACCCAGCGCGGCGAGACGGTGCTGACCTATACGGCGATCACCATCCTGCGCAAGCGCCCGCAATCCGTCTGAGCGGCGCGGGCGGTGTCGCGAAATCGACGGAAGCTACCGCACTGCAACTATACCGGTTGACGGTCGCGGCCCTGGTTTCTAATGTCCGCACCCATCGGGAAGCCGCGCGCTGACCGCATTTTGCTGCGATGCAAACAGATTTATTGGCAGGATCGACACCATGTCCAGGCCGACGCTTCGCCCGAACCGCCCGTTCTTTTCCTCCGGCCCCTGCGCCAAGCGCCCCGGCTGGTCGCCGGCGGCGCTGTCGGATGCGTGGCTCGGCCGGTCGCATCGGGCGGCGGGCGGCAAGGCCAAGCTGGCCGAGGTGATCGAGCGCAGCCGGGCCATTCTGGGCATTCCGGCCGACTACCGGATCGGCATCGTGCCGGCATCGGACACGGGCGCGGTGGAAATGGCGCTATGGTCCATGCTGGGGGCGCGCGGCGTCGACATGCTGGCCTGGGAAAGTTTCGGCGAGGGCTGGGCAAGCGATGTCGTCAAGCAACTCAAGCTGAAGGATGTGCGCAGCTTCACCGCGCCTTACGGCAGGCTGCCGGATCTGGGCCAGGTGGACCCGGCGCGCGACGTGGTGTTCACCTGGAACGGCACGACCAGCGGCGTGCGCGTGCCGGACGGCGGCTGGCTGGGCGCCGGCCGCGAGGGTCTGGCGATCTGCGATGCGACCTCCGCCGTGTTCGCCATGGACCTGCCCTGGGACCGGCTGGATGTCGTCACCTGGTCCTGGCAGAAGGTGCTGGGCGGCGAGGGCGGTCACGGCATGATCGTGCTCAGCCCGCGGGCGGTCGCGCGGCTGGAAGGCTACGTCCCGGCCTGGCCGCTGCCGAAGATCTTCCGCATGACCAAGGGCGGCAAGCTGATCGAGAGCATTTTCAAGGGCGAGACGATCAACACGCCCTCCATGCTCTGTGTCGAGGATGCCATCGACTCGCTGAAATGGGCCGAGGAAATCGGCGGCCTGCCGGCGCTGATCGAACGGTCCGAAACCAATCTTTCGGTGGTCGAGGACTGGGTGTCGCGAACCTCCTGGGCCGATTTCCTGGCCACGGACCCGGCGACCCGTTCCTGCACGTCGATCTGCCTGACCCTGGCCGATACCGGCCGGCTGAAGGGCGAGGATGCGACGGCGGCGCCGAAGAAGATCGCCGCCCTGCTGGAGAAAGAGGGCGTTGCCTTCGACATCGCCGGCTATCGCGATGCGCCGCCCGGCCTGCGCATATGGGGCGGGGCCACGGTCGAGGCCGCCGATACGGCGGCGCTGCTGCCCTGGATCGACTGGGCCTGGCGGGAAATCTGCCTGCCCGCCGTCACCGCGTAAGGACGAAAAGACAATGCCCAAGGTACTGATTGCCGACGATCTCAGCCCTCGTGCCGCCGAGATCTTCCGCGAGCGCGGCATCGAAGTGGATGTCGAGACGGGGTTGAAGGAAGACGAGATCGTCGCGCGCATCGGCGCCTATGACGGGTTGGCCGTGCGATCCGCCACCAAGGTCACCGCCAGGGTCATCGCCGCCGCCGCCGATCTGAAGGTAATCGGGCGTGCCGGGATCGGCGTCGACAATATCGACGTGCCCGCCGCCACCCAGCGCGGCATCGTGGTGATGAACACGCCCTTCGGCAATTCGATCACCACGGCCGAACACGCCATCGCCATGATGATGGCGCTGGCGCGCGAAATCCCGGCGGCGAATGCCTCGACGCAGGCCGGAAAGTGGGAAAAGAACCGCTTCATGGGCGTCGAGCTGACCGGCAAGACGCTGGGGCTGATCGGCGCCGGAAATATCGGCTCCATCGTCGCCAGCCGGGCGCAGGGGCTGAAGATGCGCGTCGTCTCCTTCGATCCGTTCCTGTCGCCCGAGCGGGCAAAGGATCTCGGGGTCGAGAAGGTGGAGTTGGACGAGCTTTATGCGCGGGCGGATTTCATCACCCTGCACGTGCCGCTGACCGACGCCACCCGTAACCTGATCGACCGGAAGGCGATTGCGAAGATGCGGCCCGGCGTGCGCATCGTCAATTGCGCGCGCGGCGGCATCGTCGCCGAGGACGATCTGGCGGCGGCGCTGGATTCGGGGCAGGTGGCCGGGGCGGCGCTGGATGTCTTCACGGTCGAGCCGGCGAAGCAGAACGCGCTGTTCGGCCGCGACAACGTGGTCTGCACGCCGCATCTGGGCGCCGCCACCGTCGAGGCGCAGGAAAAGGTGGCCCTCCAGGTGGCCGAGCAGATGGCGGATTATCTGCTGACCGGCGCGGTGACCAACGCCCTCAACATGCCCTCGGTAACCGCCGAGGAAGCGCCGCGGCTGCGTCCGTATATGGCGCTGGCGGAACTGCTCGGCAGCTTCGCCGGGCAATTGACCGAGACCGGACTGAAGGGCGTGACGGTGGAATTCGAGGGCCATGTCGCCACGCTGAACACGCGGCCGCTGATGGCCGCCGCGCTGACCGGGCTGCTGCGCCCGCTGCTGGACAGCGTGAACATGATCAGCGCCCCCGGCATCGCCCGCGACCGCGACATCAAGGTGACCGAGGTGAAGCGCGAGGAACCGTCCGATTACGAGACGCTGATCCGCATGACCGTTGAATCCGAACGCATGAAGCGCTCCGTCGCCGGCACCCTGTTCGGCGGCGCCCGGCCGCGCATCGTCGAAATCAAGGGCATCCCCATCGAGGCGGAAATCGGCCCGCACATGCTGTACCTGACCAACCGCGACAGGCCGGGCGTGATCGGCGATCTGGGGCGCGCGCTGGGCGATGCCGGGGTGAATATCGCCACCTTCCATCTGGGCCGCGCGCAGCAGGGCGGCGACGCCATCGCCCTGCTGCAGGTGGACCAGGCGGTAAGCAAGGCCCTGCTGGAAAGTCTGCAGGCGCTGCCCAACGTCATGCAGGCCAAGGCGCTGGAATTCTGACCGCGCCGGGGCCGGCACTCGTCCGCATCGCTTGCCCCGGCGCGTCAAAACCTGTATCTGACGGCGGGTTCTTCAGCGAACGGATCGAAACCCCGGAATGAACGAGGCCGCGAGGAAGGCATTGCTGCCGGACGGATTGCGCGACGTGCTGCCACCGCACGCCGCGCACGAGGCGTCGGTCGTCTCCGGGCTGGTGGCGACATTCGCCGCGCGCGGGTTCGAGCGCGTGGCCCCGCCGCTGGTCGAATTCGAGGATTCGCTGCTCGACGGGGCCGGCCAGGCAATGGCCACGGGCACGTTCCGGCTGATGGATCCGGTCAGCCAGCGCATGATGGGCGTGCGCGCCGACATGACGCTGCAGATCGCCCGCATCGCCACCACCCGGCTGTCGCGCGCGCCGCGCCCGCTGCGCCTCGCCTATGCCGGCAATGTCTTGCGGGTCAAGGGAACGCAGCTTCGTCCGGAACGGCAATTCGTGCAGGCCGGGGTCGAGATCGTCGGCTCCGATGCGCCGGAGGCGGACGCCGAAATCATTCTGCTGGCCGTCGAGGCGCTGGAGCGCGTCGGCGTGCGGCGCCTGTCGGTGGACATCAACCTGCCGACGCTGGTGCCGGCCTTGTGCCGCGCGATGGGTGTCGAGGGCGAAACGCATGCCGCCATCCGGTCCGCGCTGGATCGCAAGGATGCGGCGGAGGTTGCCGCCGTTGGCGGAGAAATCGCCCCGCTACTGGGTGCGCTGCTGCGCGCCGCCGGGCCGGTCGACAGCGCCCTGAAGGCGCTTGCGGCCCTGGACCTGCCGGCGGCGGCGGCGGTCGAACGCACGCGGTTGAACCAGATTGTCCGGCTGCTGCGCGAAGGGGCGCCGAACATGACTTTGACTGTGGATCCGGTCGAGCATCGCGGGTTCGAGTACCAGACCGGCCTCAGCTTCACCGTCTTTGCCCGCGGCGTGCGTGGCGAGATGGGCCGGGGCGGGCGCTATCACGCCGGCCGCAAGGGCGAGCCGGCGACCGGATTTTCCCTGTTCCTGGACAGCGTGCTGCGGGCGTTGCCCCAGCCGGTTGCCGGAGACCGGCTGTATCTGCCCTTTGGCACGCCCCCTGCATCGGGCGACGCGATGCGCCGCGCCGGCTGGGTTACCGTCGCCGGGCTCGCATCCGAGACCAGTCCGGCCGCCGAGGCGCGGCGGCTGGGTTGTACGCATATCCTTTCCGGCGACATCGCGGCCGAACTCGGCGGCGAGGCCGGCTCCGCAAACTGAGGTTTCGAATTCATGAGCAACGTGGTGGTCGTCGGCTCGCAATGGGGCGATGAAGGCAAGGGAAAGATCGTCGACTGGCTGAGCCAGCGCGCCGAAATCGTCGTGCGGTTCCAGGGCGGGCACAATGCCGGCCATACGCTGGTCATCGACGGCAAAGTCTACAAGCTCAGCCTGCTGCCCTCGGGCATCGTGCGTCCGGGCAAGCTGTCGATCATCGGCAATGGCGTGGTGGTGGATCCCTGGGCGCTGCTGGGCGAAATCGATGCCATCCGCGAGAAGGGCGTCGAGGTCTCGCCGAAGAATCTGAAACTGGCGGAGAACGCGGCGCTGATCCTGCCGTTGCATCGCCAGCTCGATCAGGCGCGCGAATCCTCGAATACGGTCGCCAAGATCGGCACCACCGGCCGCGGCATCGGGCCGGCCTACGAGGACAAGGTGGCGCGGCGTGCCGTCCGGGTCTGCGATCTGGCCGACCGCAAGACGCTGGAAGCCAAGGTCGACCGTATGCTGGCGCATCACAACATCCTCATGCGGGGCATGGGCCTGGACGAGATCGACCGCAAGGCGATGATCGACGAGTTGCTGGAACTGGCGCCCCGCCTGCTGCCCTACGCCGCCAGCGTATGGCAGGAACTGGACCGCGCCCATAGCGCCGGCCGCCGCATCCTGTTCGAGGGCGCGCAGGGCTTCCTGCTGGACATCGATCACGGCACCTATCCCTTCGTCACCTCGTCGAACACGGTGAGCGGCACGGCGGCCTCGGGTTCGGGCCTCGGCCCTTCCGCGACCGGCTTCGTGCTGGCCATCGTCAAGGCCTACA
>JAHELM010000154.1 GCA_024644185.1 Rhodospirillales bacterium
CGGCCCGGTTCAGGTCCAGCAGCACAGCACCCAGATTCTTGCGCGGCCAGGGATTCCGGGGTGCCAGCCCGATTGCGCGCTCGAACAGGGAAATGGCCTCGGGCAATCGTCGCGACTGCGCCGCCGCGACCCCCAGCAGATGCGTGGCATCGGGGTGATCTGGCCTGATCTTCAGCACGCTTCGATAGATCGCCACGGCCTCACGCAGATTGCCTCTCTGATGCAGCTGTTGGGCGCGCGCGATCTCGGCTCCGATGTTCATCGGGCTTCCGGCTGTCGGCGGTATCGGTGGTTTATTCCGCATCGTAGCCGAACTCCTTCACATAGGGAGCGAGGATCGGCAGCACTGGCGCCAGCTGTTCGCGGTAAATCCGCCAGCGGGCGACGGCGCGATTGCTGATCGGCTGGGTGACGGCGGCGTAACTGGGTGTACGAATGTGTTGCGCCATTGCCTTCTCGGCATAGCGATCGACCGATGAATCCCACTCCACGCCAATGAAGGCGAGAACCTTGCGGACCGTTCCGTCGAAATCGGCCACCAGGTCTTCATAGCGATACTCGATCCACGGCATCGTCAGAAACCCGCGGCATTCGAGCCAGATATCCATGACCAGAGCATAGAATCGAGCGGCACGTTCCAGATCCAGGAATTGATGCATCGCGGCATTCAGGTGAAACTGCTGCATGTAGCAGCTCAGGACCACATCGCGCGGGTCGCGCAGGGCAACGATCGCCTTGCTGTTCGAAAACAGCCAGTTGGCATGGCCCAGCTTGGGCAGGTTCAAAGGCATCTTGTCGACGAGTATTTTGCGGGTGAGATCGTCCCCGGTCACATCCTCGGCAATGCGAAAGAATCGGTCACGCAGTGCGGCGATATCGGCCGCTCCGAGATCGGAAAAATCATCGGGCAGCGCGACCTTTCGGCCAAGCACGGAGTCCGCGTTCAGAAGAATTTTCTCCAACGGCGAGCTTTCGGCGGTGGTCACCATCGCCGGGTGCGCGCCGAGGATCTGCTCCATGAGCGTCGTGCCGGACCTCGGGAAGCCGACAAAAAAAACGAGCCCTCGGCGATCGTCCGCCGGTGGCGCCGGTGCGGCTTCCAGCCGTTCGCGGGTGAACCATCGCGCTCCCTGGGCGAGGTAATCCGGGTAGGCGTCCAGGTTTCGGCTTTGTGCATCGGGTAGTGTCTGGCGCACGTGTTTCGACCGGGCCAGCGCGGCAAAGGCTCCCGCCGGGTCGCCGAGCAGGTCGAGCAAAAGCGCTTTCTCATGGTGGATAGGGAATAACGCACCGGGCGCCGGGTTTGCCGCGATGGCTGAATCGACAAGTGCCGTGGCGTGTTCCAGATTCCCGGCGCGTCGCGCGGTGCGTGCGCGCATCAGTTGGGCAACCGGTGCATCAGGGGCGACACGGGCCAGTTCAACGGCCGCGGCCTGGGCTTCATCGAGATGGTTCGTGAGCTCCAGGGCCGCCACGAGGTTGGAAAGCGGCTCTGGCAGGCCGGGCGCGACCCGAACCGCCGCGCGGTACAATTCGAGAGCCGCGTCCATATTTCCGCCCATTTGATATGCCGCCGCGAGATTGTTGGTGGCGGATGGGTGGTCCGGCCTGATCCGCAAGGCCTTTCGGTAGGCTTCGATCGCTTCCTGGAGTTTCTTTTGCGTTCGCAGGGAATTTCCCAGATTGAACCAGCCATCGAAATAGCCCGGGTCGATCGCGACGGATTGGCGAAAGCACGCCTCCGCCTCCGCGGGACGGTCGAGCTGAAGCAGTGCCGCTCCAAGGTTGTTGCCTGGCCACGGGTCATTGGGCAGCAGCGAGACGGCCCGTTCCAGAAGAATGGCGGCGTCCGCCGGCTTGCCGGTCTGCAGGGCGGCCACCCCGAGCAGATGCACGGCCTGCGGATGGTCGGGCCGCGACTTCAGGACTTCTTGATAGACGGCAACCGCATCGCCGATTTTTCCCTGCCGATGCAATGTCCGGGCGCGTTCGATTTCCGCGTCGATATTCATTTTCCCTGGCTTCCTGTCAGTGCTCGCCGGACCACGGGTCCTTGATGCGGATCGTCCGCTGGTCATACGGGGTGAAACCTGCCTTCTGGTATACGGACAATGCGGTCGGGTGGTCCAGCGTGCAGGTGTTGACCCACAGACGAGATGGGTTTCGCGACCAGGCCGTGTCAATCGCCCAGTCCAGCAACCAGCGCCCCAATCCGCGACCGATGAAAGCCGGAATCAGACCGAAATAGGCCAATTCCACATTGGGCATCTGACGGAAATCCAGTTCGGCATATCCGGCCGGCACGCCGCCGACATAGGGAACGTAGATCTCCACCTGGTCGTCGGTGACGATGGCCTCCAGCTTGTCGTCCCGCATCGCGTTTCGTTCGTACCAACGCCAGGGTTCGCCCACCGCGTTGTAGAGGTAGCGGTAGAAGGCGAGGCTTGGCCGTTCGGCGCGCAGCAGGGCCACCTTGTCGGTCATTTGCGGCAGCCGTGCCGGCGGGCGGGAGGGCGGGGCGTGCATCTCCAGCCAGGTTATGGTGACGTCCAGCTCGGGATCCGTGTCACGGACCGGCGGTTCGACCAGCCAGCGTGCCATCACGGTTCGCGGTTCGGTCTCGTATCCCAGGGTCTTGTAGAATGCCGCGACCGGATTGCCCGCGCGGATCATCAGGTCGATCTTGACCACGCCCAGCGATTTCAGCCACGCCTCGGCATGGCGGACGATCTGGCCGCCCAGCCCGTCATGCCGGCGGTCGGGCGCGACGCCGACGTAATACAGCCAGCCCCGGTGCCCGTCATGCCCGGCCATGACGGTGGCGACGACCTGCTCGCCCTCGCGCCCGACGAAAATCTCCGCCTGCGGCGCGGCACGCGCGCGGGCGATATCGGCAAGCGGATCGTTCCACGGGGCGATCAGTTCGCACGACTGCCAGAGAGCGACGATGCCTTCGACGTCGCCGTCTTCGATGGGATGAATATTCATGCCTGACTCAGGGTTCGATCGGTGAATCCGGATTGCTGGCCCATTCGGTCCAGGACCCGTCGAAAACCGGCACGTCCTTGTGGCCGATCAGGTAGAGGCCCAGCGACAGAATGCAGGCAGTTACGCCGGAGCCGCAACTGGTGAGCATCGGCTTCGACAGATCGACGCCAGCGCCCTCGAACGCCGCGCGGATAGCCTCGGCGGGCAGCATGGTCTTGTCCTTTGGATTCAGCAAGCGGAGGAAGGGCAGGTTGATCGACCCGGGCGCATGGCCGCCACGCAATCCCGGTCGAGGCTCGGGCTCGGTGGCATTGAAGCGACCCGGCGAGCGGGCATCGACAAACTGCTCGCGCCGGCGCTCGACATCGGCCAGAACCTGGTCGTAATCGCGGACCAGGAAGGTGTTGACGCGGGCCGTGAAATGGCGCTCCCGCGGCTCGCTTTTCGTGTCGGTAACCGGGCGTCCCTCGGCCTGCCATTTGGTCATCCCGCCATCCAGAACGGCGACGTCCTCATGGCCGAACACCCGGAACATCCACCAGGCGCGCGCGGCCGCGGATACACCCGTGGTATCGTAGACGACGATGCGGTTGCCGTCGCCCAGTCCCAGTTTGCGAACCCGCGAGGCAAACTTTTCCGGCGGCGGCAGCATATGCGGCAAGGCCGAATCGCTGTCGGCGATATCGTCGATGTCGAAGAACACGGCGCCCGGAATGTGCTGCGCGTCGTATTCCGCGCGCGCGTTGCGGTTGGCCTGCGGCATATGCCAACTGGCGTCGACGACACGCACGTCGGGTGCATCCATATGCTTTGCCAGCCAGTCGCTACTGACCAGCGCTTCCGGGTTGGTATAGGGCATCTCGATCCTTTTCGTCGTTCAGTCTTGCGACAGCAGTACGACATTGACGCGCCGATTGCGCGCGCCCTTGCTTTCGATCCTGGCCACCGTCACCGGGCCGATCTCACCGGTGCGGGCGACATGGGTACCGCCGCATGGCTGTAAATCGACACCCATGATTTCCAGCAGCCGCACCCGTCCGCTGCCGCGTGGCGGTTGCACCTTCATGGTCCGAACCAGATCCGGCGTGGCGTCGAGTTCGGCGTCGGTGATCCAGCGCGGCGTCACCGGATGATCCTCCTGGATCAGGCGGTTCAGCGCGGCCTCAATCTCTTCCTTGTTCAGCGTCTTGTCGCCGGCGTCGAAATCGACGCGGCTCTTGTCGGCGCCGACCTGCGCCCCCGTGATCTGGCAGGGCACCACGGCGCAGACCAGATGCAGCAGCGTATGCATGCGCATGTGGCGAAAGCGCGGCCGCCAGTCGATGCGGGCAGTCACCGGCGTCCCCTGGCCGGGCAGGGCGGTATCCGGCGCGCAGACATGGAAAATGCCGGCCTCGTCCTTCAGCGTATCGGCAATGACGATCTCACCGCCATTGGCCAGCGCCAAAATCCCTGTATCCCCGGGCTGGCCGCCGCCACGGGGATAGAACACGGTGCGATCCAGCCGGATCTGGCCAGGCCCGACGGCGGTCACGCGCGCCTGGCATTCGCGCAGGTACGAATCCACGCGGAACAGTTCCTCGGTCATGGCCTCACTCCAGCCAGGGTGGGGTCGGCAGGCCCTTTTCGCGCAGGAAGGCCGGGTTGAACAGCTTCGACTGGTAGCGCGTGCCTGAATCGCAGAGCAGCGTCACGATGGTGTGTCCGGGGCCAAGCTGGCGGGCCAGGCGGATCGCTCCCGCGACGTTGACGCCGCTGGACCCGCCAAGGCAGAGCCCCTCGTGTTGAAGCAGGTCGAAGATCACCGGAAGGGCTTCGTCGTCGGGAATCTGGAAAGGGGTGTCGACTTCGACGCCTTCCAGATTGGCGGTGATGCGGCCCTGACCGATGCCCTCGGTGATCGACGATCCGGACGATTTCAATTCGCCATGTGCGTACCAGTTGTACAGCGCCGCGCCCATCGGGTCGGCCAGGCCGATGACGATGTCGCGGTTGCGCTCCTTCAGGGCCATCGACACCCCGCCCAAGGTACCGCCGGTGCCGACGGCGCAGACGAAGCCGTCCACCGTGCCGTCGGTCTGGTTCCAGATTTCCGGCCCGGTGGTGCGGTAATGGCCGTCGCGGTTGGCGGTGTTGTCGAACTGGTTGGCCCAGATCGCGCCATTCGGCTCGGTCCGCGCCATGTCCTCGGCCAGCCGCCGCGAAACATGCACGTAGTTGTTGGGGTCCTTGTAGGGGACCGCCGGAACCTCGCGCAGCTCGGCGCCGGCCAGACGGATCATGTCCTTCTTTTCCTGGCTCTGCGTATCGGGGATGACGATGACCGTGCGATAACCCCTTGCATTGTCTACCAGCGCCAGTCCGATACCGGTGTTGCCGGCGGTGCCCTCGACCACGACGCCGCCCGGGCGAAGCGTGCCCCGGCGTTCGGCGTCCTCAACGATGGCCAATGCCGCGCGATCCTTCACCGACCCGCCGGGATTGGCGAATTCGGCTTTGCCCAGGATTGTGCAACCGGTGATCTCCGATGCCTTGCGCAGCCTGATCAGCGGCGTGTTGCCGATGGCTTCGCTGAATCCGTTGCGTATGTCCATGGTTCCGAACGTGAAAAATGTGCGGTTGGGCGTTCGGCACCCTAGCCGCCGCCCGGGCCTGAATCAAGTGTCTCCGCCGTGCTCGGCCAACCAGCGCCGGCGCAGGTTTTCGCGGTTGAGTGCCAGCCATTGCAGGGCGACAACGGCGATCAGGTTGGTGATTTCGCCGGCCGCCAGCCGGTCCATGGCCGCGGCGAAAGGCTCGACGAAGGCGCGGATGTCTTCGCCTTCGCCAGCCAGGCCGTGGATGCCGCCTTGCGCCTGGCCGTCGATCCGGCCACAGAAGATGGCGATCCGTTCGCTCGAGCCGCCGGGCGTGGTAAACGCATTGACGATCGGCACCAGTTCCGTTAGCCGGCAATCGGCCTCCTCCAGCGCTTCGCGGCGGGCCACATCCTCGGCGGTTTCGCCAGGCTCGATGATGCCCGCAACGATCTCGATCAGCCAGGGTTCGGCGCCGGCGCCCAGCACCGCCACTCGAAACTGTTCCAGCAACACGACCTCGTCGCGAACCGGGTCGTAGGGCAGGACCGCGGCGGCATGTCCGCGCTCGAACACCTCACGGGTGATCGGCTGGCCCCAACCGCCGCGGAACAGGCGATGCCGGACCCGGTACCGATCGATGCGAAAATAGCCCCGCCAGACGATCTCATGGGCTTCGATTTCGACATCGTCGCGGCGCGGGCGATTGTCGGCGGTCATCGGCGAGTTCCCGGCGCCGGAAATGCCGGCGCGTCGATGGATGGTCCTGGGGTCATCGTGCCTTGCTGTCGATTCTTGTTGCGGTTTCGGGCGGAAGCCGTGTTTACTTCCCCGAGAATGAGCAAATTAGACGAAAATACCACC
>JAHELM010000155.1 GCA_024644185.1 Rhodospirillales bacterium
GACCAAATCCGATATAAACCTGTTCATCTGAGGCGGGCGCGACAGGCGCCGCCCCGATCGTTGACGACCGACAGTTTCAGCTCAAGGAGACCAGACAGATGGCGGACCAGGTGCTCGACGCCAAGGGATTGAATTGCCCGTTGCCGATCCTCAAGGCGCGCAAGGCGCTGAAGGACGTTCCCCCCGGCGGCACATTGCAGATCATTGCGACAGACCCCGGCTCGGTGGCGGATTTCGAGGCATTCTGCCGTACCACCGGCAATCAGCTTCTCGAATCGAAGAGCGAAGGCGGGATCTTCACCTTCCTCATCAAGCATACCGCCTGACCGATCACGGCGCGGCCCCGTTCATCGGGGTTGCGAGACGGATCGCTGTCCGCCATCGAGACGGCCCGTACCTGTTGAGGTGCGGGCCGCTTTGTTTTGCGCGCACGGAATATCGTATGCATACGAATATTACGCCGGGGAGTCTCTCGGAGAAATATTGTTGCCATGTAAATTAGCCGATGATAATTTAGAAAAACTTAACGGAATGACTTCGGATGCCCGCCCGAACAACCGGTGTCCCGACAGGCGCGGCTTGGGTCAACGATCATCCGATAAGGGACCGAGAGGAGTGCGTATCTTTTAGATCAACATGCAACGGGCCGGTGCCGGCCGGGGAAATAGCGCCAAAAGCTATCCCGACCGGCCTGGGAATTCCTGCAACTGGCCCGTGCCCAAGGGAGAGAAAAATGAACAAAGAGACGCTCAGGACGACGATGGCCGTCGTGGCATTGGCAGTGGCGGCCGGCACAGCCGGGCCGGCCGCGGCAACGGAGGGATACTTCTCGCACGGCTACGGCGCCGTGAACAAATCGATGGCCGGCGCCGGCGTGGCGCTCAGCATGGACGCGATGTCCCAAGCCATCAACCCGGCATCGCTGACCGGGGTCGAATCGCAATTCACCGCCGACATGTCGGTGTTCAGCCCGCATCGGGACTATTCGGTGACGGGAAATCCGAGCGGTGGGGATTGCGGTGGCGGACCTGGGTCTTGTTTTGGCCTGACGGCGGGCAGTTTCGACAGTGACCGTAATTACTTCCCGATCCCAGGCATGGCCGGTTCGTACACCATCGATCCGGTCTCGGCCTTCGGCTGGGCCTTTTATGCCAATGGCGGCATGAACACGACGTGGAAAGAGCCGGCCGGCGGCGTATTCTACGGCGGAAAGACCGGCGTCGATCTCGGGCAGGCCTTCCTGCAATTCACCTATGCCCGCGAGGTGGCCCCCGGCGTGTCTCTGGGCATCAGTCCGGTACTGGCGGCGCAGCGGTTCAAGGCCTTCGGGCTGGCCGCCTTCAGCGGGTTTTCCAGCAATCCGGCGGCGCTGACCGATAACGGCTACGACTGGTCCTATGGCTATGGCGGCAAGCTCGGCGTCCAGGCCGAAATCGGCGCCGGCGTCAGTTTCGGCGCGGCTTATCAAAGTCGCGTCTACATGACCGAGTTCGACAAGTATGCCGGGCTCTTCGCCGAACAGGGCGATTTCGACATCCCGGCGTCGCTGCAAGCTGGTTTCGCGTGGGATTCGGGGTCCGGCGTCAAGGTCGCGCTCGACTACAAGCGCATCTACTACGGCGATATCGCTTCGATCGCCAATCCGATGCTGCCGAATCTGATGATGGGCCCGATGGGCTCCGATGGCGGCGCCGGCTTCGGCTGGGAAACGATCAACGCCTACAAGCTTGGCGTAGAATTCGAGGCGACGCCGGATGTCAAGCTGCGCGCCGGGGTCGGCTTCAACGACAACCCGATCCCGTCGTCGGAGGTCATGTTCAATATACTGGCCCCCGGCGTGCAGGAGATGCACTACACCGCCGGAGCAACCTGGCAGGTCGATCCCAATAACGCGATCCTTTTCGGCGTGATGTATTCGCCCGGCAGCAGTGTGACCGGGCCGAACCCGCTTGAATTGCCGGCCCAGCAGACGATCGAGATCGGCATGTACCAGTGGGAGGCCACGGTCGGCTGGACCTGGACCTTCTGAGCGCATCGCAGTGTCGAACGCGGCAGGGCCGGATACTTTCCGGCCCTGTCTGCGTTTTACCGGCGCGGTTCTTCGACAGGTCTCCCGAATCCCGGAGACTGCGACAGGAAAACCAATTGGCGGATGGTGCGCGAGCGGTTAGTTTCGCGCCGGTCCACTGGTTTTTTTCAGGAGAGCGCGATGGCGAGCAAGGCCCGGATCAAATGGATCGAGGGAAGCCGTTTCATAGGTGAATCCGGCAGCGGCCACGCTGTCGTCATGGAAGGCTTGCCGGCCGAGGGCGAAGTCGCCGTCGGCATTCGCCCGATGGAGATGCTGCTTCTGGGTATGGGTGGCTGCACCGCGATCGACGTGATTTCCATCCTGCAGAAGGCGCGCGAACACGTGATCGATTGCGTCGCCGAGATCGAGGCCGAGCGCGCCGAGACGGTGCCAAAGGTATTCACGAAGATTCATGTCCATTTCATCGTCACCGGCCGTGGCGTGAAGGACTCCGCGGTCGACCGGGCGATCAAGCTGTCGGCGGAAAAATACTGCTCGGCCTCGCTGATGCTGGGCAAGACCGCCACCATCACCCACGATTACGAAATACGCGAGACCGAATAACTACACCGCGGGCAGATAGCGGAACCGACCGGCGACCGGATAGTCGAACAGCATGTCCGACACTTCCGGGCCACGGCCGATATTGTGCGCGATCAGCGGCCGTGCCCCGTCCGCCGAATGTGTTTCGGTGACGATGCCGATATGCGGCAGATTGCCGGGCAGCCGCCAGGTCACCAGATCCCCCGGCCGATAGACCGCCGCGTCGCGGGGCGCGGCAAGGCGTGCGCCCTTGCGGGCAAAAAATGTCGCCAGATTCGGTACCCGCCGGTGATCGATATTCGAATCCGGGCGGCTGAGTCCCCAGATCTTCGGATAGGCGGCGAAATCGCGTGCCATGTCCTCATGCACCAGGCGTTGCAGATCGATATCCAGCCCGGTGCGATAGGCGCGGATGACCACGTCGCTGCATACACCCCGATCAACCGGAACGTCGCCTCCCGGATAGGGAATGCGGCGATACGACCCGTCATAGGTCACGCGATGCGCCGTCTGCGCCAGCGCGGCGTCGACCAGGCGCATGGCGGGGGATGAATCGGCGATGGCCCGGCCGGGCAGCGCCAACGCGGCAGCCGCCAGAAACAGTATGGCCTGCCGCCGGCGGCAACCGGTGTCAAGGTCCGGGGCCAGCTTGTCTTTCCTGTACATCCAACGATCAAAACATCGAAATGCGGCGGAATCCGGGCGTCCAGCCCCACGGATCGACCAGCATCCGAAATCTAAACTATCAGGTCACGATTGAGCCCGAAAGGCGAATGGCGTAATATAATTTTAACTATGGCGTAATGGTCAACTCCCGAACAGAGGCCAACGATGCTCAAGGACGACAAGGCGAAAACCATGGCCCCGGCCAAGGCTGGGTCCATTCGTGCCAAGATCGGGGGGCAGGACCGGATCTTCGCCGATCAACGGGCCATGCCCACGGATTTCAGGTTCGACGGAAAGACGGCGGCTGTCTTCGACGACATGGTCACCCGCTCGGTGCCGTTCTACGACGAGATCCAGCGCATGGTGTGTGAACTGGTTGCCGATTTTGCGGTTCCCGGCACCAACCTCTACGATCTCGGCTGCGCCACCGGTACGACCTTCATGTTGCTGGACGAGTTGGTCGATCCAAAGGTTCGGTTCGTCGGCGTCGACAATTCACGGGACATGCTCGACAAGGCGGCGGAGAAGATGGGAACATTGCCGTCGTCGCGGGAGTACGAGTTGCTGTGCGCCGATCTGCACAGCCCGTTCAGTATCCGGAACGCCTCGGTCGTTCTGCTGGTGCTGACGCTGCAATTCGTGCGGCCGCTGTATCGCGACCGTCTGGCCCGCCGGATCGCCGATGCCATGCCGGAAAACGGCGCGCTGATCCTGGTCGAGAAGCTGACCAGTTCGCATACCATGGTGAACCGGCTCTTCATCAAGTACTACTACGACTACAAGCGGCGGAACGGCTATTCCGACGTCGAGATCGCGCAGAAGCGCGAGGCGCTGGAGAACGTGCTGATCCCCTACCGGGTCGAGGAAAACCACGAATTGCTGCGCGCCGCCGGGTTCCGGCATGTCGAGGAATTCTTCCGCTGGTACAATTTCTGCGGCACGGTCGCGGTCAAATGATCGGCTACGGAAATTTCCTGTTCCGGCATCGGAACTGGGTGTTTCCGCTGGTCATGATCCTGCTGTTCGGCGCCTTTCGTCCGGTTCCGGCCGGCGGCACGGTGACTGCTGATCTCTGGCTGGATCTTGCGGGAATCGCCGTCGTCCTGGCCGGGCTGGCCCTGCGCGGCGCGGTGGTCGGGCTCGCCTATATCAAGCGCGGCGGATTGCAGAAGAAGGTCCATGCCGAAGACCTGGTGACAACGGGCATGTTCGCGCATGGTCGCAATCCGCTCTATGTCGGCAATGCGCTGATGATCGCCGGTTACCTGATGATCCATAACAATCCTTGGGTTTACGCGCTGGGTGGCCTTTTCTTCGCCACCGCCTACCATGCCATCGTTGCAGCCGAGGAAGTCTTCCTCGGGGCGAAGTTCGGGGCAGCCTACGAAGCCTATTGTCGCGATGTGCCGCGCTGGTCCATTCGTCTTGCCGGGCTGTCTCGGACTTTCGCGGGCATGGCGTTCAACTGGCGCCGCGTGGTGGCGAAGGATTACAGTACCGCGGTCACGGCGGCGATCGCGGTGCTGGCGCTGCTCGCCTGGCAAACCCTTGACCGCTATGGGATCGACGCCGCGCGTGGCCACCTGCTGCTATACGGCGTTCTGTTGCTGGCGGTGCCCTTGGCCGGTATCGCCATATCGCGCGCCAAGAAGCGGGGCTGGCTGAAGGTTTGATCGCGCCCGCGCCAGCATGGCCATTAACGTTTCCGGGCAAAGCTGGTATATCTTGCACTTCGGCGCGCCGGTGGGCGCGGAAGGTTTGCGAGGAACGGAATTTGACGAATCGATTTTCATCTGGCGCCCGGGTCGGCGTCTGCATCGCCCTGATCGGTGCGCTGGCCGCGTGCAGCAGCCCCAAGGTCAGCGATTCCCTGTATCGCGACAGCGAGGTTGGCACCTCGAAGAACGTGGTGCGGTGCCGCGTCCTGGAAGTCCGCGAGGTGGCGATCCGCGAGGACGATGCGCCGGAGAAGGGTGAGATGATCGGCGCCATCGCCGGCGGCCTGCTGGGCGCCGTTCTCGGCAGCAAGGTCGGCGGCGGGGCGGGCAAGCAGATCGCCGTGCAGGCCGGCGTCACGGCGGGCGCCGTGGCCGGCGGCGCGGCCGGACGGCAGACCGCCGACAAGATGAGCGAGCGCAAGGGCATCGAGTATTCGATCATCCTCGGCAATGGCGAAGAGCGGACGCTGGTGCAGGATTTCCTGGAGGGCGACCGCGTTGTCCAGGCCGGCGAGACCTGCCGCCTGCAGATCGCCAATGACGGCAAGAACCGTGTCCTGCCGGCCGAACAACTGCCCGACCAGATCAACGCGCCGAAGACCACGACGGTGCGGTAACAACCTCATTCGGGCCGAGGGGGGCGGTCCGTTCACCGATAAGGAGATACCGGTCATGTCCCCCATTCCTTCCCCGCGTGTCGTTTCGTTCGTGCTGGTGGCGCTGATCTTCGGGTCGTCAGCCGCGGTGGCCCGGGTGCCGGAAGGTCTGGATATCGTCTTCCAGGCCTATGCCCACAAATACGAGGAGCATGTCGGCGGCGCCTTCTTCATGTCGAACGAAGGCCCGTTCGGGGCGGTTGGCCTCGACTACACCAGGAAGCTGGAAGGCGACGTCTTCTTCCGGGGGTCGACATCGCTGGCCTATGGCTCGGTCGACTACACGGGGTCGGGGACGATCGGCGGCACGCCGGATTATACGTTGATCCTGGAAGGCAGGCTGGGCCGGGAATTCGCCGTCACCGACGCCCTCTCCATCGTGCCCTGGGCCGGCCTCGGCTATCGCATGCATTACGACGACAAGGGCGGCGAGATCACCTCGACCGGCTTTTTCGGCTATGATCGGAAATCGCAATACATCTACCTGCCGCTTGCCGTCGCGTTCGATTACCGGGTCAACGAAAACTGGTCGCTGGCGCCCGAATTCGCCTACCGGTTCCTGCTCAAGGGCACGCAGACCAGCTATACCTCCGATGTCGATCCGGCCTGCTCGGACCTCGAGAACAGCCAGAAGACCGGACACGGGCTGTCGGCGACACTGACGGCCCGCACGGTCATGGGCAAGACGCCAGTCAGCTTCGGGCCGTTCATCCGCTATTGGGATGTCGCCGAATCCGATCTCGGCATCTTCAATTGCGGCGGCACGCTGTACGG
>JAHELM010000156.1 GCA_024644185.1 Rhodospirillales bacterium
GCGAAGATCACCCAGACCGCGTGCAGCCCGACACGCTCCCCGACCAGCTTCGGGGTCAGGAAATTTCCCTCGATAACCTGGCCGACAAGGAACACCGCCGCGACGATACCGATCTGCGCCATGCTGTCGAATTGCGCCACCGCCAGCCCCATGCCGACGACAAAGCCCAGCAGCATCCCGAAAAACGGCACGAAGGACACGACGCCCGTGGCAAAGCCGACGATCAGCCCGAAATCCAGGCCCGCCAGCGTCAGCCCGATACCGTAAAAGACACCGAGGGTCAGGCATACGGTTACCTGTCCGCGCACGAAACCGGCAAGAGTACCGTCGATCTCGCGGAACCGCGCGCGGATTGTGGCGGCGTGGTCGCGGGGGAGCCAGCCATCCACCCGGGCCACGAGGTGGTCCCAATCGCGAAGCAGATAGAACGAGACGATCGGCGTGATGACCAGAAGCGAGACCAGGTTGACGACCGCCTCCAGGCGGGTCAGCAACCCGCCGGCGAACCGGGCCAGCCAGGTTACCGCGTCGCCGGTATGCGACGTCATGGCATCGCGCAGTTCGGTCAGACCTTGCTCGCCGATCAGCGGCTTCAGCCCGCCGATCAACGGCACCGCTTTTTCCCGGATCGACGCCGCATAGGCCGGCAGCTTCTGGAAGAAGTCCAGGGCCTGGGAATAGGCCAGCGGCACAAGCAACACCAGAACGAGGGCGAGGACGACAAAGAAAGCCACCGAGATCAATGACGTCGCAACGGTGCGCGAACACCCCTTGCGCTCCAGCCAGTCACAGGCCGGGTCCAGGAAATAGGCAACCGCCATCCCCGCGACGAAGGGCAGCATGACCCCGCGAAGCAAATAGAACAGCGCCAGAAAACCGGCCATGCCGAGACCCCAGGACCAGGCCCGCTGCTGCGTCGTCATGCACCCTCCCCCTCACCGCGCGGTTTGCCCGCTCCCATGCGCCGCAGATAGGCCACGCCCGATACGATCGTGGTCAACGCAACGCCATACACCAGAATTTCCGTGCCGATGCCAATATCCGGAAAACCGAAGCCGAGCCGTGCCAGCACGAATCCCGCCAGAACGATCTGCAACAGCGTATTCAGCTTGCTGATCGGAAGCGGCCGCATCGCCAGGCTCCGGTCGGCCCGCACCAGCAGGATGGATACGCCCAGCAGCGCCGCGTCGCGCACCAGCACCAGCGCGACCAGCCAAGCCGGAATATGCCCCGCACGTCCCAGGAGGATGTATAGCGCGACCAGCAACAGCTTGTCCGCCAGCGGATCCAGGTAGCTGCCCAAAACCGTATGCGCATTCAGCCGCGTAGCCAGCCACCCGTCGATGGCATCGGATATTCCGGCGGCGACAAATACCCAGAAGGCCGCGGCCATCCTGTCGACCAGAACCAGCCAGACGACAACCGGCACGGCCAGGATCCGCAATCCGGTAATGACGTTCGGCAAAGCCTTGAGCCCGAGCCGCGCCACGCCGACCCCTTCCTTGTGATCGTGATCTTTTTCCGCTACCAGCCGGCCGACGGTCTCAACACCCAGAGCGGATGATCCGGGGAATATTCGAGGCTCAACCCCTGCTGAGCAAGGGCGGAGCGAAGCTGGTCGGTCGTCCCGACATAGACCAGATCGACTTCCGCCTCCGCGCGCGTCATGCGCGCCACTTCGATCGTCTGGATCCGCGCCATCCCGTTCAACCGGCTGCGAATCGCCAGCCACTTGTCGAGCCCTTGAATTGGCACGAGGACCGAAATCCGCTCCTGCCGGCTGAAATCCAGCAGATGCTGGGCCTTCCAATTCTCCTCCAACTCGCGGATCACTTCCTGCGCCACCTGGCCCAGAACCTGCGTCAGACCCGCGCCGGCCACGCCCTGATAGCTGCGGTCCATGGTGACGCCATTGTAGCCGCCCCCGACGAACTTCAACGCAACGCGCACCGATATCGCGCCGCTGGACGTCTTGCCCGGGGTTGCGACCGCGACGACGGCGCCGGATGCCTGGTACTTCTCCGCGATGGCACGCAACGCAAGCGGATCGCCCGCCAGGGCCTGGCGATCGTCGACGGTGGCAATATCCGACAGGTCACCGGCAGGAAGAAGCAGCGAAAACAGCCCTGGATTCGGCAGCAAACCGGCCCAGGCCTGACGCCAGGGATTCGGATCGTCCCACAGGCGCCGCGCCGCGCCGGTATCGATTACCGGCACCACAACCACGGGCCGGCTGCCCTCCATCGCGAAGGCGACCCCGGCAAGGCGCAACGAATTCTGTACGCCCTCTGGCAGAAATCGCACCGACAGCGTGGCGATATAGCGCCCGCCGCCGAATTTCTCGTCGCCAATATCGAAGTCGCGCACCATGCCAGCCAGTTCATCGTCGCTGACATTGGGAAGCCGACCATACGAATCCGGCGGCACCAGCCGCCGGAACACGACCGCCAGCGCCTGCCTCTGCGCCTTTGCGATACCGCTGTATTTCGCCTCGACCTCGTTGGCCGCCATCTCGTCGATGCCGACTCCAGCGACTTCGAAGACGTCCTCGCTTTGGGCGAACGCTGCCACCCCGGACCATGAGAACAGGGCGAGGGCGACCAGGGCCACGCGTGCGAGACATGCCGGAGTTGCTTTATCGATCATTGCAAACCTTACGAGATCAAGTATCTTGGCGCCCGTTTATACTAGCATGGTCGCGAGGACGCCATACCAACCGAATCCAAATCGAACGGACTCGACTATCGCGCGGCGGGCGTCGACATCGACGCCGGCGATGCGCTGGTCGAAGCCATCAAACCACTGGCCCGCAGCACCATGCGGCCCGGTGCCGACGCCACGCTTGGCGGTTTCGGCGGATTTTTCGATCCGGCCGCCGCCGGCTACAAGGATCCGCTTCTGGTTGCCGCAACCGACGGAGTCGGCACCAAGCTGAAGGTGGCCCTGAGCGCCGGCAAGCACGACACCGTCGGCATCGACCTTGTGGCCATGTGCGTCAACGATCTGGTCGTTCAGGGCGCCGAGCCGCTGATTTTTCTCGACTACTACGCCACCGGGCGATTGTCGGTGGAGATCGCCCGCACCGTGGTGGCGGGCATCGCCGAGGGATGCCGCCAGGCCGGCTGCGCGCTGATCGGCGGCGAAACCGCCGAAATGCCCGGCATGTATGCCAAGGGCGATTACGACCTCGCCGGCTTTTCCGTCGGCGCGGTCGAGCGCGATGCCGTGTTGACCGGCGCCGCGGTTGCCGAAGGCGACGTGATCCTGGGGCTGGCCTCCAGCGGCCTGCACTCGAACGGATTCTCGCTGGTGCGCAAGGTGGTCGAGACCGCCGGGCTGGATTACGCCGCGCCCGCGCCCTTCGACCCGTCCCGGCCGTTGGGCGAGGCGCTGCTGGTGCCGACCCGGATCTATGTGAAAAGCTGCCTCGCGGCAATTCGCGCCGGCGGTGTGCATGGCTATGCCCACATCACCGGCGGTGGCCTGCTGGAAAACATTCCCCGCGTGGTGCCGGACAATCTGGCCGCGCGCATCGATCCGGCCGCATGGCCCATGCCGCCGGTGTTTTCCTGGCTGGCCAAGGCAGGCGGCATTGCCCCGCGCGAGATGTACCGCACGTTCAATTGCGGCATCGGCATGGTGGCCATCGTCGCCCCGGACCGCGCGGGAACCGTGGCGGCCACGCTGCGCGATGCCGGCGAGACCGTGTACGAACTGGGCCGCATCGTCGCCCACAAGGGCGAACCCGTGGTGATCATGGAGACAGGCGCGTGACCACGCGCCGCAAGGTCGCGGTCCTGATTTCAGGCCGCGGCAGCAACATGCGGGCCCTCGTCGAGGCAACCCGGGATCCCGGTTACCCGGCCAGCATCGTCGTGGTGATTTCCAATATGGCCGATGCCGGCGGGCTGGATTTCGCCCGCGGTGCCGGTATTGCCACCGAGATCGTGCCGCATCGCGGCCTCGACCGGGCCGCTCACGGTGCGGCACTGGATGCGGCGATCCGCAAACACGGCGCGGATCTGGTGTGCCTCGCGGGCTTCATGCGCCTGCTCGACCCCGGCTTCGTCGAGGCATGGCGCGATCGCCTGATCAATGTCCACCCGTCGCTGCTGCCGTCCTTCCGCGGACTGGACACCCATGCCAAGGCATTGGCCGCGGGGGTGAAGATCGCCGGCTGCACAGTGCATTTCGTTCGCGCCGACGTGGATGCCGGGCCGATCATCGCCCAGGCCGCCGTGCCGGTTCGCGATGGCGATACCGAGGCTGAACTCGCCGCCCGCATCCTGGCACAGGAACACCGGATCTATCCGCTGGCGCTGCGGCTGGTCGCCGAGGGCCGCGTCCGGGTGGAGGGCGACCGGACGATTATCGGGGCGCCCGATGCCACTGGATCGCTGGCCAACCCTTCCACGCCCTGACTTGCCAAATTCCGGCTTCCGATATACCTAGAGCCGGGTCCAAGTTTTAGCGGGGGAAACCGATGTCCGGAAAGACCATGGAGTTCCTGAAGGCTCCGAAAGAGAATCTCGATACGTGGAATCTGGTCGTCAAGATCATGACCGTGTCGGCAGTGTCGATATTCGTCGTGGTTCTGCTTCTTGTTCTGCCATTCGCCCTCCGCTGACAGCGGCGGACGGAAGGTCGCGAAAAAGGGCGCGCCGTCATGGCGCGCCCTTGATCGTTTGGCGGTAACTCGCGGTGGCGGTTCAGCCGACGATTTCGAGTTCGCTGAAGAAGAAGGCGATTTCGCGCGCGGCGTTTTCCGCCGAATCCGAACCATGTACCGAGTTGGCCTCGATCGATTCCGCGAAATCCTTGCGGATCGTTCCCTTCTCGGCATTGGCTGGATTGGTCGCGCCCATGATCTCGCGATTGCGGGCAACCGCGTTTTCGCCTTGCAGCACCTGCGCCACCACCGGGCCGGAAATCATGAAGTCGCAGAGTTCGCGATAGAAAGCGCGTTCCTTGTGCACTTCGTAAAACTTCTCGGCCTGCTGCGCGGTCAGCCAGAGGCGCTTTTGCGCAACGATGCGCAGACCCTTTTCCTCGAAACGGGCATTGATCTTGCCCGTCAGGTTCCGGCGGGTTGCGTCCGGCTTGATAATCGAAAGTGTCAGTTCCTTGGCCATATCCCTAAATCCCTTGTGCCTGCCCGCATTCAAACGTCGGGCCAAACGGTGGCGGGGTTATAGACGCAAGGGTGCATCGCGACAAGCAAGGAATTGGCGGCTTCGGTCGCAGGACCTCTATGCTGGGCCCCCCTGCCTGTGCTATCCACCGCCGCCATGCTGACAATTGACGGACTGACATACAGAATCGCTGGACGAACCTTGCTCGAGGGTGCTTCCGCACGCGTGCCGCCAGGCTCGCGCATCGGCATCGTCGGCCGTAACGGAACGGGCAAGTCCACGTTGCTGGCTCTGATTGCCGGAGACCTTTCGCCCGATGCCGGCGAAATCCGCCTGCGCAACGGTGCGCGCCTGGGCACCGTTGCCCAGGAGGCGCCGTCCGGCGACCGCACGCCGCTGGATGTGGTGCTTGCCGCCCATACCGAGCGCGCCAGCCTGCTGAAGGAAGCGGCGCATGCGACCGATCCGCACCGGATCGCGGAAATTCACGAAAGGCTGGCCGATATCGAGGCGCACCGCGCCGAATCGCGCGCCGCCACCATCCTGGCCGGGCTGGGTTTCGACGACGCGGCGCAGTCGCAGCCGCTCAGCACCTTCTCGGGCGGATGGCGCATGCGCATCTCGCTGGCCGCGGCCCTGTTCGCCGAGCCCGACCTGCTGCTGCTGGACGAACCGACCAACCATCTGGACCTGGAAGCGGCGATGTGGCTGGAAGGGTTCCTGACCAGCTATCCGAACACCATGCTGCTGGTCAGCCACGATCGCAATCTGCTGAACAAGGCCGTCGACGGAATCCTGCATGTGGAAAAGCAGACCCTGACCTTCTACCGCGGCGGCTATGACCGGTTCGAGCGGACGCGGCGCGAGGCGCTGGTGCACCAGTCGGCGATGGCCGACCGCCAGAACGCCGAGCGCCGCCGGATCGAGGCATTCATCGACCGGTTCCGCTACAAGGCGTCGAAGGCGCGCCAGGCACAGAGCCGCGTCAAGGCGCTGGCGCGCATGGAGCCGATCGCCTCGGTGATCGAGGACAAGGGCGAACGCTTCGACTTTCCGCAGCCCGCGCAGCTGGCGCCGCCGATCGTCACACTGGACGATGCCGCCGTCGGCTACGACAAGACCACGCCGGTGCTGAGCCGGATGGACCTGCGCATCGACATGGACGACCGTATCGCGCTGCTGGGCGCAAACGGCAGCGGCAAGACGACGCTGCTGCGCCTGCTGGCCAAGCGCCTGCCGCTGGCCGAGGGCCGGATGCAGCATTCCGGCAAGCTGAAGGTCGGGTATTTCGCGCAG
>JAHELM010000157.1 GCA_024644185.1 Rhodospirillales bacterium
CCGGGGCCTTTGCCGGCCTGGCCATGGGATTGAACGGCGTCGCCACGGCGGTGCTGCTGCCATTGCTGGCAAGCTGGCTGTCGTGAAATGGAAAGGCCGCCCTTTCGGGGCGGCCCGGTCGTGGTCCGATCAGAACGCGGCGCGGATCGGGAAATTCATCGCCGCGATCCAGAAGCGCTCGAGCCGCCGCAGCAGCGCGTTGGCACCGTCCAGATCGGTTTCCGATGTGATGTCCCGGCCAAGCTTTTCCGCCTGCGCCGTAAACATGCCGTCGAGGATCTGATGCAGCTTCAGGCCCTTCTCCGACAAGCGCACCCGGACCGACCGGCGATCGTGCGTCGAGCGTTCCTGGATCAGATAGCCGTTCTCGACCATCTTGCGGACGTTATAAGAAACGTTCGATCCCAGGTAGTAGCCCCGGTTGGTCAACTCGCCGACCGTCAACTCATCCCGGCCGATATTGTAAAGGATAACGGCCTGGACGTTGTTGACGTCCTGAATGTCCTGACGTTCCAGCTCGCCCTTGACGACCTCAAGGAATTGCCGATGGAGCCGCTCGATCAGGTGGATGGACTCAAGATATTGCTCTTTCACCACGGACCCGCTTCAGCTAGTTGTCCCCAAATGCCGGAAGTGCTCGCGAAGGACTTGTGCGGCCACCCATCCGGCTATGCAGACCCAATTTGCGCGATACTCCTTAAAATTCATTTAATTGATGCGATTAATTTCCGCGAATCATTTTAATGATGCCGGAAAAGTCCGTTCCACCCTTCCCGCCGCCCACGAAAAGCCCGTACAGCGCCGCCGCGGCCGCCCCCATTGGCGTGGTCGCGCCGACCGTCTGAGCCGCCTCCTGCGCCAGTTTCAGGTCTTTCAGCATCATCGCGGCGGCGAATCCAGGCTTGTAGTCGTTGTTTGCCGGCGACGCCGGTACCGGGCCCGGTACAGGGCAATAGGTGTTCAGCGACCAGCACGATCCGGACGATTTCGAACTGATATCGTACAGCTTCTGGTGGTCCAACCCCAGCTTCTCGGCGAGAACGAGCGCTTCGCAAACGCCGATCATGGAAACGCCAAGAATCATGTTGTTGCAGATCTTCGCCGCCTGCCCGTTGCCCGGACCGCCGGCATGAATCACCGTCTTGCCCATCGCCTCGCAGACCGGCCTGGCCCGCGCGAAGGCCGCATCGCTGCCGCCGACCATGAATGTCAGGGTCGCGGCCACCGCACCGGCGGCGCCACCCGACACCGGCGCATCCACCATCTCCATGCCGGCTTCGGCGGCAAGGCCATGCAGCGACCGCGCACTTTCCACGTCGATGGTGGAACTGTCGATGAACAAGGACCCCGGTGCCGCGCCGGACAATGCGCCGGACTCAACGAAGACCGAGCGCACATGCGGGCCGGCCGGCAGCATGGTGACAACGGTCTCGGCGTCCTTCACCGCCGCCGCTACGCTGTCGACGATGGTGCAGCCGGCGTCGCGCGCCCGGCCAACCGCCTGAGGCACCATATCGTAGGCCCGCACCTTGTGCCCGGCCTTGACCAGATTGGCCGCCATGGGCCCGCCCATGTTACCCAGCCCGATGAACGCGATCGTCGCCATGTGTTCCCCCTCCAGCGGAGGCCGCCGGCCAACCGACGGCTGAAGCTATCGAAAAAATCAGGGCGCCAGATCGACCGCGCGGATCAGGATGGATCGGTCCGCCTCGTACTGCCCCTGCAGCAATTTGCGGCGTATCCGCGCTTCGTAATCCTGTCGCTGCGCCCGAAATGCCGCCAGCAATGCCTCGCCCCCGGCCATCTCGCAGTCGATAGCCGCGGCTTCCACCCGGCACATCACGGTGGTGCCGATGACGCTGACCGGGAAGTATATCTCGCCCCGTTCCGCATCCCAGTCCTCGCGCGGCACAAAGACAATCATCGCATCACCCGGGGAAAACCAGTTCATTGCCGTCCAGCGGGGCGAAGAACGCCTCCACCTGCTCGTCGCTCACATCCTCCAGCCGCGCCGGATTCCAGCGGGGCTTCCGGTCCTTGTCGACCAGGACCGCGCGCACGCCCTCGCGGAAATCATGCGCCTTGGCGATGCGCTGGCTGATCCGGTACTCCATGGTCATGCAATTCTCGAAGGTAAGCTGCTTGCCGCGGCGCAGTTCCCGCAGCGTGATCTTCATCGCCAAAGGCGACATGCGCAGCATGGCTTCACGCGTCTTCGCCGCCCACTCGCCGTCCTGTTCCGACAGGCGCTCGATAATCTCCTCAACGGCCTCGCCGGAGAAACAGTGGTCGATCAACTGCCGCTGGTCGGCGAGTTCGGCCAGTCCCTGATGCTCGTGCAGGCGACGGATCGCCCGCACGGGGCTTTCGCCGCCCGCCAGTGCCTCCACCAGTTCGGCATGCCGGCGGGCAGACGGAATGTAGACCTCAGCCAGATTGGCATAGAGACAGTCGAGCCCGGACATCCGGGCGCCGGTCAGCGCCAGATAGATACCCAGCTCGCCCGGCATGCGCGGCAGGAAATACGAGCCGCCGACATCGGGGAACATGCCGATCGCGGTTTCAGGCATGGCGAACACCGTGGCCTCGGTGACGATTCGGTAGCGCGCATGTACCGCGACGCCGACACCGCCGCCCATGGCGATTCCGTCGATCAACGCCAGATAGGGTTTGGGATACCGGAAAATCGTGCGGTTCAGACGGTATTCGTCGCGGAAGAACACCTCCGCCAGCCCCTCGTTGCCAGGCTCGTGCAGGGCGCGCACATCGCCGCCGGAGCAAAACGCCTTGCCACCGGCACCGGTAATCAGCACCGCGCCGATCTTGCTGTCGGTCGCCCAGGCGTCGAGTTGCGCCTGCATCCTGTGGATCATGTCCAGCGTCAGCGCGTTCAGCGTCCGCGGCCGGTTCAGGGTGATCAGCCCGAGCGCGCCACGCGCCTCGAACAGAATGTCGTCGGCGGCGCTCATCGGCCGAGCAATCGGCGGGCAATAATCAATCGCATGATCTCGTTGGTTCCTTCCAGTATCTGATGGACACGGACATCCCGCACATGCCGTTCTAGCGGAAAATCCTGCAAATACCCATAGCCGCCGTGAAGCTGCAAGGCTTCATTACAGACCCGAAAGCCAATATCGGTGGCAAAACGCTTGGCCATGGCGCAATACATGGTCGCGTCCGCATCGCCGGAATCGAGCGAGGCCGCCGCCCGCCAGACCATCAGCCGGGCCGCGTCCAGCTCGGTCGCCATGTCCGCCAGGCGAAACTGCAGGGCCTGGAATTCGGCCAGGCTGCGCCCGAATTGCCGACGCTCGACCAGATAGGACTTCGTCGCGTCCAGCGCCGCCCTTGCCGTGCCCAGCGAACAGGCGGCGATGTTGATCCGGCCACCATCCAGGCCCTTCATGGCGATGCGGAACCCTTCGCCCTCGGCGCCAAGGCGGTTGGCCCGCGGCGTCCGGCAATTCTCGAAGATCACCGCGGCGGTCGGCTGGCTGTTCCAGCCCATCTTCCTTTCCTGTTTGCCGAAGGACAGACCGGGCGCATCCTTCCCGACCAGGATGCACGAGATGCCGTCCGGCCCGTCGCCGCCGGTTCGCGCCATCACCGCATAGATGTCGCTGACCCCGCCGCCGGAAATGAAGGCCTTGCTGCCGTTCAACACATAGTCGTCGCCATCGGCCACCGCGCGGGTTCCCAGCGACGCCGCGTCCGAACCCGAGCCCGGTTCGGTCAGGCAATAGCTCGACAGATGCGTCATGCCGATCAGCGGTGGCAGAAGCCGCGCGCGCTGTTCGTCATTGCCGAAACGGTCGACCATCCAGGCAACCATATTGTGGATCGACAGATAGGCGGCGGTCGAGGTGCAGCCGGCCGCCAGTTCCTCGAATATCAGCGCGCCCTCGCGCCGCCCCAGCCCCGACCCGCCATGCGCATCGTCGACGAAGATCGCGGCCAGCCCGAGTGTCCCGGCCTTGCGCAGCGTTTCCACCGGAAATGTCCGCGTCTCGTCCCAGGCGGCGGCATGCGGCGCCAGTTCCTCGGCCGCAAAGGCGCGCGCCATCTCCTGAATCGCGCGCTGTTCCTCGGACAGGTTGAATTCCATTGCGGAAGTCCGTTTCGGGCTTTCGGGACGGGCGGAAAGGCGTTGGGCGATCTTATCCGCTGTGCCCGGCCTGTCAATCGAGCGCGCGGCGTTGTAACGCAAACGCGCCTCCCGTAATATCCGGCTGGAAAGGATTCCCGCCCCATGACAACAGGCCCGATCGACCCCACCCTCGGCACGTATCCGGCCAGCCGGATGCGGCGCAATCGCAGCAGCGATCCGGTGCGCCGCATGGTCGCCGAGAACCGGCTGTCCGCCGACGACTTCATCTGGCCGGTGTTCGCGCTGGACGGCCAGAACCGCCGGCAGAAGGTGGATTCGATGCCGGGCGTCGAACGCCTGTCCGTGGATCTGTTGGTCGAGGCGGCGAAGGAAGCGGCCGGACTGGGCATCCCGGCCCTCGCGATCTTCCCCGTGGTCGATCCGGCCAGGAAGACCGACGGGGCCGAAGAGTCCTGGAACCCCGACAATCTGATGAACCGGGCAATCCGGGCGGTGCGCGCCGCCTGCCCCGAAATGATGCTGGTCTGCGACGTGGCCCTGGACCCCTATACCAGCCACGGCCATGACGGGCTGTTGCGCGATGGCGAGATCGTCAACGACGAGACGGTCGCGGTGCTGTGCCGGCAGGCGCTGGCCCAGGCCGAGGCCGGCTGTGACACCATTGCGCCTTCCGACATGATGGACGGGCGCATCGCCGCCATTCGCGGCGCCCTCGACGGCGCCGGCTTCCAGGGCGTCCGGATCATGGCCTATGCGGCCAAGTACGCCTCGGCCTTCTACGGGCCGTTTCGCGATGCGGTCGGGTCGAAATCGGCGCTGAAAGGCGACAAGCGCACCTATCAGATGGACCCCGCGAATTCCGACGAGGCGCTGCGCGAGGTGGCCAAGGACATCGCCGAGGGCGCCGACATGGTGATGGTCAAGCCGGGCATGCCCTATCTCGACATCGTGCGGCGGGTGAAGGACGCCTTCGGCGTGCCGACCTTCGCCTATCAGGTCAGCGGCGAATACGCCATGCTGATGGGTGCCGCCGAACGCGGCTGGCTGGACGGCGACAAGGCCATGGCCGAAGCGCTGATGTGCTTCAAGCGCGCCGGCGCCAACGGCATCCTGACCTATGCGGCGGTGGACATGGCCCGCAAATTGCGGCCATAGGCCGCCCTGATTGCGATCCGGCGGATGCATCGCGCCATGGCGCGCACCCGCCGGGCGCGCAATGCTGTTTCGGCAGGTCCCGCTTCGTGCTATGTTACTGCCAATATTCGGCGGACCGAAGGCATCCGGGACCGTCATAAAGGGTTTCTGCATGAAGGGGATTGCATGGCACCGAGGACATTCACGGTCGGGCTGATTGCGGTTTTTTCCATTTTCGCCTCGGGCCACGCCATGGCCGGGCAAAGCCTGGGGGAACCGGGCAGTATCGACCGCACCCGGGCCGTCGCCGCAACGCGGGCGCTGATCGACTACATGACCGAGGTGGCCGCCATCCCGGCCGAGGAAATCCAGCCGAAGGCGCTGGGGGCGTCGCTGGGGTCGGACCCCGAGGCGCTGTTTTCCTGGGTTCGAGACAATACCAGCCTGGTTGCCTATCGCGGCACGTTGCGCGGCGCCGACGGCGTGCTGATCGACCGGGTCGGCAATTCGCTGGACCGGTCGTTGCTGCTGGCGGCGCTGTTCGACGCGCATGGCGTGAAGACCCGCCTGATGCGGGGCCGGATCGATGCCGAAGCCGCCGGCGAAATGCTGGCGGAGAGCACCCAGCAATGGGCCGACGCGCAGGTGGAGACACGGGCCGAGGACCCGATCGCGATCAAACGGATTCTCGTCGAGCAGGCGGGGATATCGGCGGATTCCGTGGACCGGTACATGACCGGCCTGGAGGAGGCCCGCGCGGCGACGGCGAGCGAAGCCCAAGGCCGGCTTGGAGCCGTCGGCGCGGCGGTGGCGGACATGGCGCTTCCGGAGGCCGAGGGAACCCCCGAAGAGCGCATGGCGGCGGAAACCGCGGCGCAGATCGCCGATCTCCGGGACCATTGGTGGCTGCAATACCAGGTCGGCGGCGCATGGGTCGATGCCGATGTCACCTTGCCGGAAAGGGGAAAGCGAAGGACAAAGGATTCCGCGCCGCTCGCCCGCGACAAGATTCCGCTGGACCAGTTCCATGCGGTGACGTTCCGGGTGACCGTCGAGGCGATGACGGAAACGGAGTCGACGCAGGCGGTGGTGCTGGAAACCAAACTGGCGGCCCGCGACCTGATTGGCCGGACGCTGTCGCTCAGCCACCAGCCGCTGGAATC
>JAHELM010000158.1 GCA_024644185.1 Rhodospirillales bacterium
CGCGGGCTATGCTAGGGGTCATGTGCCGGGCGCCGTGTTCACCGATTACGGCAAGGACACATGGCGCGTCGACACGGAAGCTAACGGACGGAAAGTAAAGGGAGTTTTGCCGCCGGTGGCGGATGTGGCGGCGCTGTTCGGGCGGCTGGGCATCGGCAACGGCGACCATGTGGTGATCGTTCCGAACGGCACCGACGCGGCGGAAATCGGTGGCGCCACAAGGGTTTACTGGACATTCAAGGTGATGGGCCACGACCAGGTGTCGATCCTGAACGGCGGCATGGCCGCCTGGCTGGCGGACTCGACGAACCCACTGGAAACAAAAGAGAATTCTCCGATTCCGACGAGCTATACCGGGCATTTCCGGCCGGAACTCCTGGCCACCGCCGACGACGTGCGCGCCGCCCTGAAATCCGGCGGTGTTTCGCTGATCGATTCGCGTCCCTCCGACCAGTATCTGGGCATCAACAAGTCCGGCGCGGTTCTGGCTTTCGGAACGATTCCAGGGGCTTACAGCGTTCCGGCACTCTATTCGACGGTGAACGGCGGCGGCGTGCTGCGCGGGCCGGACGCGCTGCGCCGGCTCTACGCCATGACCGGCGCGCCGACCGCCGGCCGCGCGATCACCTTCTGCAATACCGGCCACTGGGCCTCGCTCGGCTGGTTCATCCAGTCCGAACTGCTGGGAGACAGGGAAACCGCCATGTACGACGGCTCGATGGCGGACTGGACCACCGATCCCGCGAACCCGGTGGAACGCAAGGTCGACCTCGACTGACGCCGGACTCCGGACCCCGCGGGCCGGGCATGGAATAGGACTCTCGCCGCGGCCGCGACTCGGGTACCATCCTGCCGGCAAGCACGGGCGGGGACGCATGGCGACGACACGGCAGGACGCAACCGGAACCACATCCTGGCAGGATGGCGTCTACGAAGCCCTGCGCGCGGGCGGCGTGGACCTCTTCGCCTACGTGCCCGACGCCGGGCACGCCCGCGCCATCCGCCGCGCCCATGCCGATCCCGATGTAGAGGCCGTCGTGCTGACCACCGAGGAAGAGGGCGTGGCGCTGGCCTGCGGCGCCTGGGCCGGCGGGCGGCGGGCGGCGTTGCTGATGCAATCCAGCGGCGTCGGCAATTGCATCAACATGCTGGGCCTGGTGCAGAGCGGCCGCTTTCCCTTCCTGACCCTGGTGACCATGCGCGGCGAGTGGGAGGAGTTCAATCCCTGGCAGGAGCCGATGGGACGCGCCACCCCCGCCGTGCTGGAGGCGATGGGTGTCACAGTGCTGCGTGCCACCACGCCGGACGAGGCGGTCGACCTGGCGCGCCGGGCGACAGCGATGGCATTCGAGGACGGAACACCGGTGGCGGTGCTGCTGTCGCAGCAATTGATCGGCCGGAAGGTCTGGTGAGATGACGGCGGCCCTGGTCGTTCTCGTCGGCGCGCTGCTGGCGGGTTTCGTCAGTGGCCTGGCCGGGTTCGGCACCGGCCTCGTGGCGCTGGGACTCTGGCTGCACGTCGTCGATCCGATCCTGGCCGCGCCGCTGGTGGCGATCTGCTCGGTCATCGCGCAGCTTCTGTCGCTGCTGTCCATACGCCCCGCCTTCAGGCTCGCGCGGCTGTGGCCGTTTCTCGTCGGCGGTATTCTGGGCGTACCTGTCGGCGTTCTGGCGCTGGGCCATATCGATGGCGACAGCTTCCGCCTCGCCCTGGGCGCATTCCTGATTGTCTATTGCGCGGCGATGCTCGCCTCCGGCCGCCTGCCGGTTTTCGACCGGGGCGGCAAACCCGCGGACGGCGCGATCGGCCTGGCGGGCGGTATTCTGGGCGGGGCCACCGGTCTTTCGGGAGCCCTGCCAACGGTATGGTGCGGATTGAAGGGCTGGGGAAAGGCGGAACAACGCGCCGTGTACCAACCCTTCAATCTTGCCATTCTGGGCCTGGCATTGGCCGTCCAGGCGCAGCAGGGTTTCATCACCGCCGAAGTCGGACGTTTGGCCCTGATCGGCCTGCCGGGCACGGTCCTCGGCGTCTGGATGGGCACCAGGGCCTTCGCCCGCGTCGACGACCGCCAGTTCCGGCGGATCGTGCTATGGCTCCTGCTGGCCTCGGGCGTCGTTCTGACGGGCAAGACCCTGGCATGAGGCCGTCGCGCTCACGGCAATCAAACGGACGGGAGGTCTGGTGACATGGTGCAAAATCAGAACATGCATTCGAACGGGCTGGACCGCCGCGATGTCGTGCGAGCCCTGATGTCGGATCGCGGCGGGCTTCTGGCGGTCACGGGACTCGGCTCGCCGACCTGGGACGTGGCGGCGGCCGGAGACGACGACCGGAACTTCTATCTGTGGGGCGCCATGGGCGGCGCCGCGATGATGGGACTGGGTCTGGCGCTGGCCCAGCCGGACCGGTCGGTCTGCGTAATTACCGGCGATGGCGAGATGTTGATGGGAATCGGCGCCCTGGCGACCATCGGGGCGCGGCGCCCGGTAAACCTGTCCGTCGTCGTGCTGGACAACGGCCATTACGGCGAAACCGGCATGCAGCGCAGCCATACCGGCCTCGGTACCGACCTCTGCGCGGTCGCCCGCGCCTGCGGCCTGGACTGGGTCACGGAGGCAACCGACATGGTGGGGGTCGAGACCGTCCGCCGCCGGCTGCACGGGCGCGAGGGGTGCGGCTTCGCCCGCATCGCCATCGCCACCGGCGAATACGAACGCATCCTGCCCGAACGAGACGGCGCCGCCATCAAGACCCGCTTCAGGACCGCGCTGGGGCTGTAGGCTTCAGCGCGGCAGGCGGTAATTGCGCAGATAGTCGGGCAGCGGAATCTCCCGGGTCATGTCTGGCGCCGGTTCGGGTGTGCCGAAGACGCGGCGCACCGGCAGCACCCCGGCCCAGACGGGCGCGTCGATGTCGCCGGGGTCGTCCTCAGGCGGGCCCTCGGCAATCTTGGCGGATACTTCCTTCAGATCGAATTCCAGCACCGTCGTCGCCTTGAGTTCCTGCACCGTGGGCGCCCGCATTTCTTCCCAGCGGCCCGGGGTGATCTTGTCCTGGAAGGCCTTCAGCGCCTTCATTTTTTCCCGGTCGCCCGTGAGCGCGCGCGCCGCGCCGTAGATCACCACCGATCGATAATTCACCGAGTGATTGAAGCCGGACCGCGCAAGCACCAGACCGTCGAGCAAGGTCACCGCGATGCAGGCCGGTGCGCCGCCGGAAAGTGCCCGCATCGCCCGGCTGGCGGAAGATCCGTGCAGATACAGGCGGTCGCCGGCCCGCCAATGCGCCGTCGCGATCATGGCCGGGGCGCCGTCATGCTGGAACGCGACATGGCATACCAGGGCCTCGTCGAGAATGGCATGCACCACGCCACGGTCGAAACTGCCCTTCTCATGAAAGCGTCGCAGCCGCGTTCGCGCGGTAACCGGATATTCGTTCATACGCCCATCCTGCCCGGCAGCGACACCAGGCGCAAGATAGCGGAACGGTCCTCTTCCGCATGGGCGGCCGGCGCTCTATATGTCGTGCCGGACTGTCGCCTTGCCGTCGTTGCGGAGATTGCCTTGCTGGAATCCCTGATGCCCGAACTGGTCGCGCTTGGATCGGTGATTGCGATCGATGTCGTCCTGGCAGGCGACAATGCGCTTGCCGTCGGCATGGCGGCGTCCAATGTCGCCGTCGAACAGCGGCGCCGGGTCATCGTGCTTGGTATCGGCGCGGCAATCGTCCTGCGTATCGCCTTTGCGCTGGCCGCGGTGGAATTGATGCAGATCCTGGGCCTGCTGCTGATCGGCGGGCTGCTGCTGCTCTGGGTAGCCTGGAAATTGTGGGGCGAGAGCCGCGAATTTTCCCGGCGCCAGATCGAGGATATGGCCGCGCAGGAATGCGAGGGCGCGCGGGTGGACAGCGCCGTTCCCAGGAAGTCCCTGCTGACCGCCTTCTGGCAGATAGCGGCCGCCGATGTCTCGATGTCCATCGACAATGTTCTGGGGGTGGCCGGGGCCGCCCGCGAACATCCCGTGGTGATGGCCGCTGGACTGGTCCTTTCGGTCGCCCTGATGGGAATTTGCGCCTCGTTCTTCGCCCGGTTGTTCGTCCGCTATCCGTGGCTCGGCCAGGTCGGCGTGGCGATCATCGCCTTCGTCGCCCTCAGCATGGTCTACGAGGGCGGTGGCGAAGTGGCTGTGGCGCTCGCCCGTCTCTGACGAAACCCTGCCGGGCCAGCGCCGGCACGATCAGAAGCAGCACGATCTGGATCACGATGCCCTCGACGCTGTCGGCCACGCCGATATCGACCAGCCAGTCAGGGGTCGCGAAATCGCTGCAGGGAATCCACGGCATTTCCTGAAATCCCATCATCGACTGGCCGGCGAACAGGCGAACTCAGAGGATCTTGACGCGGAATTCCTCGTCGAAATACTTGCCGCCGATCTTCAGCGCCCGCGGTTCCACCCCATAGGACTCGAAACCCATCTTTTCATAAAACCGGCGGGCTCGCGTATTGTCGGCGATCACCGAGATCAGAACCTGTTCCACATGCTGGCGGGCGTGATCCAGCGCCGCCTCGACCATCGCCGCGGCCAGACCGGTACCCCGCGCGGCGGGCTGGACATACATGCCCCACAGCACGCCCTTATGCGCGATCTTCGGATTGCGCAACGGCGTGAATCCCAGGAAACCCTGCAATTGGCCGCCGGCGAAACCGCCGAACAGCGCATACATCTGCAAGCGCACGGCATAGGCCTCGAGGGGAAGGTCGACCGCGGATTCATAGGTTGCCTGGAACGCCTCGGGATAGTCCTCCAGCGCCTCCAGCCGGATGTCCCGGAAGATTTTCGCGTCCTGTTCCGTCAAACGCCTGACTTTGTGCTGCATGATCCGCCCCCAGCGCCGATGGTTTCCTTGCCTGGAGGAAATCCTAACACAGCACGCCGGGCGCTACCGCCAGAAATGGCAGGCCACCTGGCGGCCGGCGCCGGCATCCTCGATCGGCGGAGCAACCTCGGCGCAGCGCGCCTCGGCCCGTGGGCAGCGCGTCCGGAAGACACAGCCCGACGGCGGCCGCAACGGCGACGGAAGATCGCCCTGCAGGACGATCCGTTCGCGCGCGCGCTCGGCATCGGGATCGGGCAGCGGCACCGCCGAAATCAGGGCCTTGGTATAGGGGTGCAGCGGCTCCCGGTACAGCGAATCGCGATCTGCGATTTCCATCACGCGTCCCAGATACAGCACCAGAAGGCGGTGGCTGACATGGCGGACCACCGCCAGATTGTGGCTGATGAAAATCAGCGCCACGCCGAATTCGCGCTGCAATTCCATCAGCAGATTGATGATCTGCCCCTGGATCGATACGTCGAGGGCCGAGACCGGCTCGTCACAGACGATCAGCTTCGGCCGCAGGATCATTGCCCGGGCGACGCCAATGCGCTGGCACTGCCCGCCGGAAAACTCATGCGGATAGCGGTTGATCATCTGCGGCGACAGGCCGACCTTGGCCAGCATTTCGCGCACCCGGTCCCGCCGCGCCTCACGCCCCAACTCGGGGTGGAAGGTGCGCAGGGGTTCGGCAATGATGTCGCCGATCGTCATCCGCGGGTCGAGGCTGGCCAGCGGATCCTGAAAGACGATCTGCATCTCGCGCCGGCGCGGCCGCATGGCCGAGGGCCCAAGCCCGGCGATCTCGTCGCCCATCCAGACAACGCTGCCCTGGCTGGGCGGGATGAGCTGCATCACGGCGCGGCCTAGGGTCGACTTGCCGCAGCCGGATTCGCCGACCACGCCCAGCGTCTCGCCCGCCGCCAGGTCGAAGGACACGCCATCGACCGCCTTCAGCACGACCTTGCGGCCCAGAATCCCGCCGCGCACCCGCATTGCGAAATGGACGCGCAAATCGCGGACGGAAAGAATCGGCGCACTCATGCCGCAATCTCCCGATGACAGGCCCTGGCGCGTCCCTCGCCCATATCGAGCAGCGCCGGCGTCTCAGCCCGACACCGGTCGGTGGCAAAACCGCAGCGCTCCTGGAAGGCGCAGCCGGGCGGCAGGGCCTGCAAATTCGGCGGCTGCCCCGGAATCGACGCCAACGACTCCGTGACACTGGAGTCGAGCCGGGGCATCGAATGCAGAAGTCCTTCGGTATAGGGATGCCGCGGGCGGTAGAAGATATCGCGCACCGGGCCGCTTTCGACGATGCGGCCGGCATACATCACGGCGACCCGGTCGCACAGCCCGGCAACCACGCCCAGATCGTGGGTGATGATGACCAGGGCTGCCCCCGTGTCGCGCCGCAGCGCGGCCATCAGGTCGAGGATCTGCGCCTGGATCGTCACGTCCAGCGCGGTGGTCGGCTCGTCGGCGATCAGCAGTTCC
>JAHELM010000159.1 GCA_024644185.1 Rhodospirillales bacterium
GAGTTGCTTGCGACGATGAGACTGTTCTTTACCGAAGCAAGCAACTCGTCGGTCGACTCCAGATAGAAGGCGTCGCTTCCGAGATTGGTCGTCAGGCCAAGAAGGGACCGGTACCAGTCAAAGGTGAAACCGCTCCAGATGGCCATATTGATGGTGTTCGAATTGAAGGAATAGACCAGCAGCAGCAGCAAGGGGGCATAGAGGAATAACAGGAATATCGTGCCATACGTATTCAGTGCGACGCGGAGCAACGGGATTTTGCGGCGGGTCCGGGTCGTCATGCGCCCACTCCGCCCGTTTGTTCGTCGCGTCGCGCCACCTTCTTCACGTAGACCACCACGAGGAGCAGGACGGAAGCCATCACCAGCATGGCAATCGCCGCCCCGAACGGCCAGTTGCGGGCCTTGAGGAATTGCTGCTCGATCAGGTTTCCGGACATCATCACTTTCGCGCCGCCAAGCAGGGCGGGGACGATGAAATTCCCGAGTGCCGGAATGAAAACGATGATCGAGCCTGCGACGATACCCGGCAGGGTCAGGGGCAACACCACGCGGCGGAATGTTTGCAGCGGCGTGGCACCAAGGTCCTGCGACGCCTGGATAAGGATCGGGTCGAGCCGCTCGACGCTGGCGTAGAGGGGCAGAAACATGAAGGGCACAAGGACATAGACAAGGCCGATGAGGACCGCCGTGCCGGTGAAGATGACCTGCAGGGGTTCCACGATCAGGCCGGCGGTCTGCAGGGCGACATTGAAGAAGCCGGTTGGCCTGAGAATAAGCAGCCACGCGTAAATGCGGATGAGAAGATTGGCGAAGAAGGGAAGGGTGACCAGAAACAATATCAGATTCTTCCGAAGGCCGGTCATGCGGCTGACCCAAAACGCCGCGGGATAACAGATCAGCAGCGAGAGGGCGACGGTCAGCAATGCCAGCAGGACCGAATGGAAGAAGATCGAAAGATAGACTGGATCGAACTCTTCGCCGCCGCCGATGGGCCAGCCCAGGATACGGCCATAATTGTACGGGTAGAACGACCACGAAACGCCGCCATACACGCCCGGCTCGAGAAAGCTGTAGACCACCATGATCCCGAGCGGCACCAGAAACAGGGTGCCAAGCAAGACGGTGATGGGCACGAGCAGCCCGTAGCCAGCCAACAGGTTCCGGCGTCGCCTGACTGCCGCGGCGGTCATGGAGTCCCCCCTGTCCGCATCACATGCACATGTGACGGGTCGTAGTGAAACCGGACGACCCTCCCAACGTCAGCCGTGCCGTCGCCGCGCCCGGCCGCCGTCCGGTCGAGAACCATAAGGGCAAGTCCGCGATCGGTGCGGGCATGAATGTGGATTTCCGATCCGACAAAAACCGCCTGCTCCACCTGCGCCTCAAGGGTCGGCGCGACATCGCCAACGACGACCGGCGCGAGTGACAGGAACTCGGGGCGCAACAGGACATCCACGGCGTCGCCGACCGCGAAGCCGGCCCCCCCCGCGATCAGTGTCAAGCCGCCTTCGGTTTCTATCTTGAGGTCGCCCCGGTCAGCGGCCACGACCCTGCCGCCAAGCAGATTGCTGTTGCCGACAAACCCGGCCACGAACCGGTTGGCCGGATGGTGATAGGTCTCGAACGGCGTTGCGAGTTGCTGGATACGACCCTTGTTCATCACCGCGATCCGGTCCGACATGGTCAGGGCTTCTTCCTGATCATGCGTAACGAATATGAACGTGATCCCGACCTTGTGCTGCAGGGCCTTGAGTTCGATCTGCATTTGGCCGCGAAGCTTGCGGTCGAGGGCCGATAGCGGTTCATCCAGCAGCAGAAGTTTAGGATTGTTGACCAGTGCCCGAACCAGGGCCACGCGCTGTTGCTGGCCGCCGGACAATTGTTGGGGCATGCGCCGGCCGAGATCGCCAAGGCCAACCATGGACAGGCCGTCGGCAACGCGCCGGCGACGTTCGGATGGTCGGATACCGGCCACATCCAGGCCATAACCGACATTGTCCTCGACGCTCAGGTGGGGGAAGAGCGCATAACTCTGAAAAACGGTGTTGAAGGGCCGGCGGTGGGCAGGCACGTCGTCGAGGGGGCGTCCCTCGAGCGTAAGGGTACCCGAGTCGAGATCGTCCAGCCCGGCAATCACTCTCAACAATGTTGTTTTCCCGCATCCCGAAGGTCCCAGGAGCGTCAGGAATTCATTGTTGCGGATGGCGAGGTCGATGCCATCAAGGGCGCGGAGCCATGTTCCCTCGGGGGTCTGGAACTGGCGCACCGCCCCGGACACTGTGAGAACATCTTCGGTCGATTCGGATCCACCTGACACAAATCAGCCCTTTCGAATTTAGACGGATTAGGTGGCGCACATCCCCCTTCTGTCAATAACATTATGATGTTATGTTTCTGTCATGAAAAACCTGTTTTCCCATCATTCCAGCGTCCGGACACAGTCGGTCACCGAGAAATTGCTGGCTCTGGCACCAACCCTGTCGCGCAGCGAAGCGCGGCTTGCCAATTTTATCGTGGCCAATATCGGCGACCTGGCGTTTGAAACCGGCGCATCTCTGGCGCGAAAAATGGCGGTGAGCGAAATCACCGTAAGTCGCTTTTTGCGCAAGGCCGGCTACAAGGGAATTGCCGGCCTGAAACGCGAGCTGCGGGGGGAGCGCGGCACCGAGGGGGCTGAACCGGTTCCTGTCAAACCCAAGGGGCAGGCGTCGCCCTATGCCAGCGTAAGAGAACTGGAAGTGCGCGCCATGAGCCGTGCCTTCGAGCAGTTCGAGACCAATTCGTGGAAGGCTCTCGTGAGTTCCGTGGCGCGAGCCAGAGAGGTCTATGTAACCGGTTTTCAGTCGGTTCGCGGCACGGCCGAGGATTTCAGCCGCCGGTTGTCGCTGGCGCGCAACAGCGTGCGCTTCGTGTCCGCGCATGATGGCATGCTTGGCGAATGGCTTGCCTTTCAGGGCGATGCGAGACCAAAGCCGATCACCCTGGTTCTCATCGATGTCGTGCCCTATGCCCGCGAAGGCTTGAAGGTGGCCGAGATTGCCAAGGAAATGGGGCTGAACGTGGTGGTGGTCAGCGACGAGTTCTGCGACTGGGCCCATGGCTTGGCCGACCATTCGATCAGCGCCAAGTCACGCTCCGGCCTGTTTCTCGAATCCACGGTGTCGCTGGTGCTGATCCTCAATGTGCTGGTCGACGCTGTCGCACGAAGCGGTCCCGGGAAAGGCAAGAGCCGCTTCGACACATGGCAACTGATGACGCGCCGCATCAATATCTTTTGACGATCCGCGAAAGATCGCTATGGCACGCCGTCCCGGTGGCGTTTCGGGAATATCGCCCTAAGGGCGGTTCCCGGTGCGGCATGAGAGGATTGGGGGGAATGGTGCGCCCGGAAAGATTCGAACTTCCGGCCTCCTGATTCGTAGTCAGGCGCTCTATCCAGCTGAGCTACGGGCGCTTGTCGTGAATCCCGGGGCGAAAAATGGCGCGCCCGAGAAGATTCGAACTCCTAACCTTCTGATCCGTAGTCAGATGCTCTATCCAGTTGAGCTACGGGCGCATGGTGGCTATGCGATGGTGACCAGATCGTCAGCGGCGCGGACAGTACTCAACCCGGCCGGCAAAGGCAAGCCCGGATATGGCCGCCGGACCGCATAAAATTCATCGTCGCCGGGGCCACGAAGCGCGCCGTCCCCTCAGTCGCGCTTCGCGGCCCTGGGGCCGACCACGGCGATCAGCTCGTCCTCGGTCAGGGCTTCCTTTTCCAGCAGCGCGGCGGCGCCCTTTTCCAGGTCGGCGCGACGCTCGGTCAGGATGACCCTGGCCTTGTCGTATGCCGCATCCAGGATCTCGCGCATGGCGGCGTCGATTTCGCGCGCGGTCTCCTCGCTGTACTGGCGCTCCAGCATGGTCGGGCGCTGCTGCGGGTCGAGGAACGAGCGCGGCCCGTTGTCATAGGCGACATGCCCCAGCTTCGGCACCATCCCATACCGGGTGGCCATGCCGCGGGCGATGTCGGTGGCCTTCGACAGATCGTCGGCGGCGCCCGTCGACAGGCGGTCGAAGATCAACGCTTCCGCCGCCCGGCCACCAAGCAGAACGGCCATCTTGTTCTCCAGTTCCTCGCGGGTCATCAGGTAGCGGTCCTCGGTCGGCCGCTGGATCGTGTAGCCGAGCGAGCCGATGCCGCGCGGGATGATCGAGACCTTGTGTACCCTCTCCACCCCGCCCAGCGACAGCGACACCAGCGCGTGGCCCATCTCGTGATGCGCCACGACCTTGCGCTCCAGCGGGTTGAGCAGGCGGTTCTTTTTTTCCAGCCCGGCGACGATGCGCTCGATGGCGGCGGTGAAATCCTCGGTGCCGACGGACTCGGCCCCGCGCCGCGTCGCCAGCAGCGCCGCCTCGTTGCAGAGATTGGCGAGATCCGCTCCGGTGAATCCGGGGGTCAGCGCGGCGACGGTCTCCGGGTCCAGTTCGGGCGATAATTTTATCTTGCGCGAATGAATGTGCAGAATCTGCACGCGGCCGGTTTTGTCCGGCCGGTCGACCAGAACCTGGCGGTCGAAGCGGCCGGCCCGCAACAGGGCCGGGTCGAGAATTTCCGGCCGGTTGGTCGCCGCCAGCAGGATCAGCCCGGTGGACGGGTCGAATCCGTCGAGTTCGGCCAGAAGCTGGCCCAGGGTCTGTTCCTTCTCTTCATGCCCGCCGCCGCCGATCGGCGACAGCCCGCGCGCGCGGCCGAGCGCATCCAGCTCGTCGATGAAGACGATCGCCGGCGCCTTCTGCCGCGCCTGCTCGAACAGGTCGCGCACCCGCGCCGCCCCGACGCCGACGAACATCTCGACGAATTCCGATCCATTGATGGAGAAGAACGGCACCCCGGCCTCGCCGGCCACCGCGCGCGCCAGCAGCGTCTTGCCGGTACCGGGCGGCCCGACCAGCAGAACGCCCTTCGGCACATGACCGCCCAGCCGGCCATAGACTTTCGGGTCCTTCAGGAAGGCGACCACCTCCTGCAGTTCGGCCTTGGCCTCGTCGACCCCGGCGACATCGTCGAAGGTGACGCGGATGCCGGTCTCCATATAGGCGCGGGCCCTGGCCCGGCCGGCCGACATGAAGCCGCCGCCGAAGCCGCCGCCCGGCCCGCCGCGATCGAAGGCGCGGCGCAGCACGAACATCCACAGCGCGAAGAACAGCAGGATCGGGACGATCCAGGACAGGACGTCGCGCAACAGCGTGCCCTCGATCTCTCCGGTGTATTCGACGCCGTATTTCCGCAGGTCCGCGGCGATGTCGCCGGGAACGCGAACAGCCAGAACCGCCGCCGGCCCGCCTTCGGCGGGCGTTTTCAGCACGCCGCGGATCGTGGTCTCCGAGACGCTGACCGAGGCCAGCCCGCCCTCCTCCAGCAAGGTCTGGAACTGGCTGTAGGGGACGCGCTGGACGGCCGGCTGCCCGGCCCACAGGCTCTGCAGGAACAGCATCGCCAGAACGGCGAGGACGAAATACCAGATGGCGATCTGCGTCTTCCGGTCCATCGCGCGCGCTCCCCTTTTTCGCGCTATTCCCTCAATTCGGCCAGGTTGCGATACAGCTCCAGCGCTTCGGGATTGGCCAGGGCTTCCTTGTTCTTCACCGGTCGCCCGGCAACCACGTCGCGCACCGCCAGCTCGGTGATCTTGCCGGACTTGGTGCGCGGAATGTCGGCGATCTGGACGATCCTGGCCGGGACATGGCGCGGCGTGCAATTGGCGCGAATCTGCTTGCGGATGCGGTCACGCAAGCCCTCGTCGAGGGTCAGCCCGTCGCGCAGCCGGACGAACAGCACCACCCGCGCATCGCCCTGCCAGTCCTGACCGATGCAGATCGATTCCACCACCTCGTCGATGCGTTCGACCTGGCGGTAGATTTCCGCCGTGCCGATGCGCACCCCGCCCGGATTCAGCGTTGCGTCCGACCGGCCGAAGACGATAAATCCGCCATGCACCGTGTGCTCGACGAAATCGCCGTGGCACCAGACGTTCGGGAAGCGCTCGAAATAGGCGGCGCGGTATCGTTCGCCGGTGTCGTCGCCCCAGAACCCGATCGGCATGGACGGGAACGGCCGGGTGCAGACCAGCTCGCCCTTTTCGCCGACCACCGGCTTTCCATCGTCGTCGAACACCGTGGTTGCCATGCCGAGGCCCGGCCCCTGAATCTCGCCGCGCCAGACCGGCGCGGTCGGGTCACCCAGCATGAAGCAGGACACGATGTCGGTGCCGCCGGAGATCGAGGCCAGCTGCACGTCCGCCTTGACGTCGCGATAGACGTAGTCGAAGCCCTCCGGCGCCAGCGGCGAGCCG
>JAHELM010000160.1:0-3531 GCA_024644185.1 Rhodospirillales bacterium
GCCCTGCTCGGGCATCAGGTCGTAACCGCCGCGCGCCGCCACAAGGCGCGAGACGCCGGAATCGGGATCGCCCAGATCGCCGAAATGGCGCGCGCCCGCCGGGCAGGTCGAGACGCAGGCCGGCACGCGGCTTTCCGGCGGCAGATTGTGGTTGTAGATCTTGTCGACGCAGAGCGTGCATTTCTTCATCACGCCGACATCCGGATCGTATTCGCGAGCGCCGTAGGGGCAGGCCCAGGAACACAGCTTGCAGCCGATGCACGTGTCGGCATTCACCAGGACGATGCCGTCCTCCTCGCGCTTGTACGAGGCGCCGGTCGGGCAGACGGTGACGCAGGGCGCGTCGGCGCAATGCAGGCAGGATTTCGGGAAATGGACGGTACGGCCACGGCCGCCCGCATCCTCGGCGATCACCTCGAAGCTGTGCACCCGGTTGAACCAGACGCCGTTCGGCGACGATCCATAGGGCGCGCGGTCGGTCAAAGGGCCGGAATGCCCGCCGCTGTTCCATTCCTTGCAATTGACGGCGCAGGCGTGGCACCCGACGCAGATGTCGAGATCGATGACCAGGCCAAGCTGGCGGTCGGGGGCGCGCGCGGGCAGGCTGGTCACGGCTTGCGTTCCCCGTGATGGATGTTGCCAATGCGATTGCCGCGACCGCTGGCCACCCCGTCCACGGTTTCCGACACCTCGGCCCGGTTGCCGATGAATTCGCGGTGCACGCCGCCGGTATGGCCGCTGAAGGCGGGCTTCAGGTCGCCGCCGTAGCGCAGGACGGCGGGGGCGATCCCGACGCCCGGCGGGGGCTCGACGGCGGGGAAGGCGGGTTCGGTCTCGCCGGCCTCGTGCGGCAGGCATTTCTCGATGCGCACGCGCAGATCGAACCATGCCGCCTGGCCGGTCACCGGGTCGGAGTTGGAATAACGGTGGCCGTCGGCGCGCGGCGGCAGAAGTTCCGAGATGATATGGTTCAGCAGGAAGGCCCGATTCGATTCCGGCGCATCCCGGTCCAACCCCCAGGTTCCCTTTCGCTTGCCGATGGCATTCCAGGTCCAGACCGTGTCGGGATTCACCCCGTCCATCAACCGCACCTGGGTCTTCACCCGCCCGTGATGGCTGACCACCCAGACCCAGTCCTCGTCGGCGATGCCCAGCCGGACCCCGGTGGAATGCGCCACATACAGGCGATTGCGCGCGGTGATCTGGCGCAGCCAGGCGTTCTGCGATCCCCAGGAATGGTACATGTGCATCGGCCGCTGGGTCAGCGCGTGCAGCGGAAAGTCGTCCTCGTCGACGGCGGCTTCCTCGAAGGGCCGGTACCACAGCGGCAGCGGGTCGAAATGCGTCTCGATACGGGCGCGTTCGCTGTCGGGCGGCTGAACGGCGCCATGCCCGCGTGCCGCCAGACGGAATTTCTGCAGGACCTCGCTATAGAGCTGCAACACGATCTGCCGGTTGTTCTGGATCCAGCCCATATCCTGGGCATAGTTCAGATAACCCAGATTGCCGTGCTTGTAGTACTGTCGGTCGCGCGGCAGCGGGTCGTGCCAGAAGCAGCCGTTTTCGATGTAATGCTCAAGCTGCTTCGGATTGACGGCGCCGCGGCCCTGGTCGCGGCCGTTGGCGCCCCGCCATCCGGCCAGGGGGCCGATGCCTGGGGCGCGCTCATGGTTGACGATGTAGTCGGCGTAGCCACCCGGATATTTCGCCGTGCCGTCCGCATTGATCATGCCGGGCAGGTCAAGCCTGGCGCCGAGATCCAGCAGCACCTCCTGAAAGGCCCGCACATCGCGATCCGGCTTCACCACCGGCTGGCGAATGGCGTCGGCCGGGCCTTCGGCGCTGCCGATCGGCCGGTCGAGCAGGGAGATGCAATCCCAGCGTTCCAGATAGGTGGTGTCGGGCAGGATCAGGTCGGCGAAGGGCACCATTTCCGAGAAATAGGCGTCGGAATAGATGACATGCGGAATCCGGTACCGGCCGGTTGCCGGGTCCTTGTCGGTCAGCGCGTGCTGCGTTCCGGGCACGTTCATCGCCGAATTCCAGCTCATATTCGCCATGTACAGGAACAGCGTGTCGATCGGATACGGGTCGCCCTTCCACGCATTGTGGATGACCATATGCATCAGCCCGTGCACGGCCAGCGGGTGTTCCCAGCTGAACGCCTTGTCCAGGCGCCTGGGTTTGCCGTCCGCGTCGATCAGCAGATCCTCGGGCCCCAGCGGGAAGCCCAGAGGTGAGCCGCCCAGCGGTGTCGAAGGCTTGCCGGTGCCGGCGGTCGGCTGCGACAGCGGCGGGATCGGTTTGGGGAATGGCGGTTTGTAGCGGAATCCGCCGGGCGTATCGATGGAGCCCAGCAACATCTGAAGCAGATGGATCGCCCGGCAGGTATGAAATCCGTTGGAATGCGCCGAGATGCCGCGCATGGCGTGCATCGAGACCGGCCGGCCGATCATCGTCTTGTGCGTCCGCCCGGCCCAGTCGGTCCATTCGACATCAAGTTCCACCTGCTGCGCGAAGGCCGCGTCGGCGATCTCGGCGGCGATGCGGCGGATGGTTTCGGCCGGAATGCCAATCTGTCGCGCGACCGCCTCGGGGGCGAAGCCCGGATCCATGTAGCGGCGGGCCAGCAGCTCGAAGGCTGGAACCGCGCGCCGTTTGTCCGCCAGCTTGCGCGACCCGGCGAGAACCGGCGTCACGTCCGGGTCGAGGGCGTTCACCAGCTTCTTCCGCTTGCCGTCGAAACACAGGGGGTTGCCGCCGGCGTCGCGGGCAAACAAGCCGTCATCGGCGGCGCCCGGGTCCTGAATGACCAGCCAATGCGCATTGGTGTAGCGGACCAGGTAATCCCAATCGACCTTGTCGGCCTTGAGCAATTCGTGGATCAGCGCGAAGACGAACAACCCATCGGTGCCTGGGCGGATGCCCAGCCATTCGTCGGCCACCGCGGAATAGCCGGTGCGCACCGGATTGACCGAGACGAACTTGGCCCGGCCCAGGGTCTTCATGCGGCCGATGCCGGCCTTCAGCGGGTTTGAATCGTGATCCTCGGCGACGCCGAACATCAGGAAATAGCGGGTCAGGTCCCAGTCGGGTTCGCCGAATTCCCAGAACGCGCCGCCGATACTGTAGAGCCCGGCGGCGGCCATGTTGACCGAACAGAACCCGCCATGGGCGGCGTAGTTGGGGGTGCCGAACTGGCTGGCCCACCAGCCGGTCAGGGCCTGGCTCTGATCGCGGCCGGTGAAGAAGGCCAGACGTTTCGGGTCGGTCCGGCGGATGCTGCCAAGCCAGTCCGTGGCGATCGACATCGCCTCGTCCCATTCGATCTCACGGAATTCGCCGGCGCCGCGCTCGCCGACCCGCAGCAGGGGCTTGCGCAGCCGGGCCGGCGAATATTGCTGCATGATTCCCGCCGAACCCTTGGCGCACAGCACGCCCTGGTTCACCGGATGATCGGGGTTGCCCTCGATATAGCGGACCTTGCCGTCCTTCAGATGCACGCGGATGCCGCAGCGACAGGCGCACATG
>JAHELM010000160.1:3541-6285 GCA_024644185.1 Rhodospirillales bacterium
CCAGGGCGCCGGCGTGCACCAGCTCGCCGACACCCGGCCCTTCGACGAGGTTCCCCGTGGCGGTGTCGACGATCTCGCGCCCCCCCGATGCGGTCGGCTTGCCGCCCATGAAGTCTGTTCCCTCTGTCGCCGGCCCGCGCACCGCCGCCCGGGAATTCGGCTATTACTCAGGATATTTGTTATATAAGAGGTGCCGAATGTAAAGATTTAACGTCAATGAGATCGCCGTGGCGCTGGTGCTAGGTCTTGCGGAAGATAGCATTGGCGCCCAGTCCGGCAAGGACCGCCAGGACGATTGCCAGGATGCCGTAGAGCGCGGCATAGGCATGCGCGAAGTGGAAGATTTCCGCCAGAACGCCCACCTTGCTGATATAGAGCGGCGTGGTCTGGGCACTGACGACCTCGCCCTTGTCGATCAGGAAGACTTCGACCGTGTAGGCCCCGGTGGGGACGTTGGTGGGGAAGCGCACGCCGGTGCGGAACAGGCGCGCGCTGAGCATCGCGACGGTGCCCACCGATTCTGAATAATGGCCGAGGATCTGTTTGCGCCGGATCAGCGCATCGCGGAACAGCCGCGTTTCGTCCGGGCTCGCCGCGGTTTGGCCGGGCGCCAGCTTGAGCGAAAGATACTGCGGTCCGATCTGGTGTCGTTCCCTGAGGGCGTCGGGCAGCCAGTCGCCGATCGGCCGCGTCGCCATCACCTGGTAGAAGGCCGGCGCCTTGGCGAAAACCATCTCGTCGCGGTTCATCCAGATGATGCCGGCGGTCTTTTCCTTGCGGCGGACGGTAATGTTTTCCGGTGGACCGTAGACCACGACGACGACGTCTCCACCGCCCTCGACGGCGCCGAACAGCAGCACTTCCGACCCTTCGAAGCCGAGCGTGATCTTCACCAGATGGTCCGACAGATCGGCCACCAGGGGCTGGGCTGCGGCCGGTGCCGCGAACAGCAGGGACAGGGCGAACAGAACGGTCAATCGCAGGCGCGCCATGTCAGTGTCCTCCCGCAACTGCGAGCGAGAACGCATCGGATGGCGCCGACACCAGATCGATCAACAGCTTGCCGCAAACCGCAAGAACCATGGCCGCCAACAGGAAACGCAATCTTTCGCCAGGCAGTCTGGCCCCGACGCGGGTGCCGACCTGCGCCCCGAGGACGCCGCCAACCATCAGCAGCAAACCCAGCAGCAGATCCACGGTCTGGTTCTGATAGGCTTGCAGAAAGGTGACGTTGGCGGTGACGAAGACGATCTGGAACAGCGACGTGCCAATGACCACGGAGGTCGGCATTCCCAGAATGTAGATCATCGCCGGAACCATGATGAAGCCGCCGCCCACACCCATGATCGCGGCCAGCACGCCGACGAAAAAACCGACGGCCAGTGGCAGCAGCGCGCTGATATACAGCTTCGACCGGCGGAAACGGATCTTGAATGGCAGGCCGTGGAACCAGTGATGTTCGTGCAGCTTGCGCCGCGGTCCCGCGGGCCTGCGCTTGCGCTGGATCGAACGAAGGCTTTCAACCAGCATCAGCCCGCCGATGATGCCCAGGAACACGACATAGGCCAGCTTGATCGCAATGTCGATCTGGCCGAGGCTGCGCAGCAGCTTGAACAGCGCGACGCCGAGCGTCGAACCCAAGATGCCGCCGATCAGCAGCACCAGCCCCATCTTGATATCGACATTGCCGCGCCGGAAATGCGCCAGCGCACCGGAAACCGACGACGCGACGATCTGGTTGGCCTCGGTGCCGACGGCGACCGGCGCCGGAATGCCCAGGAACATCAGCAATGGCGTCATGAGAAAGCCGCCGCCGACGCCGAAAACCCCGGACATCATGCCAACGCCCGTGCCCAGCCCCAGAAGCAGCAGCACATTCACCGAAATCTCGGCTATTGGCAGATAGACGTTCATCGCGCGGACCGGCAAACCCGGGGGCTGTTTGGGTTGCGGTCAGGGCTCGTCATCGGTATCGCGAATCCTTGCGAGGGGTTGCCACCGAGTATAAGCGGGCGATGATGTATGCGCGATTAATATTATTAGGGCGCCCTGATATTGCCTTCGGCCATCGGACGTCAACGGCAGTCAGCAAGCTCTAATCCTGTTTTCGGCGGCTTGCAACGGGGGACGGCGCACCGAACCGCCACGGTCGCATCAATTGATCAGGCCGATTTCGCGGTAATAGCGTTCCGCCCCCGGATGCAGGGGAATGGCCAGCCCGCGAACCGCGGTGGACGGCTGGATGTAGAAGCCCTTGGGATGGCCCTGCTCCAGAACCGTGCGGTTGGACTCGTTCCAGAGCGCCTTGGTGATCTGGTAGACGAGTTCGTCGTCCACATCGGCCCCGACGACCCAGATGGCGCCGACGCTGATGGTCGGCGTCAGGCCGACATTGTCGTAGGTATCCATCAGCGTCGCCGAGATGGTGAAGAATGGATGGCTCTTGATGATCTCCAGCGCCTTTTCCTGCGGGATCGGCAGCAGGTCGATCGGCACGTGCCGGGCCAGTTCGGCGACTGCGGTGACCGGCGAGCCGGAAACCTGGAAGAAGGCGTCGATTTCGCCGGCGGCCAGGCGGTCCGCGGCATGGCCCGGCTTGTCATAGGATGGCTTGATGTTTTTCAGGCTGATCCCGTAGGCCTTCAGGATTTCCGTTGCCTCGACCAGCGTTCCCGATTCCTGCTCGCCCACCGAAACGCGCTTGCCGCGCAGATCGGCGATCGATCCGATGCCGGAATCCTTAC
>JAHELM010000161.1 GCA_024644185.1 Rhodospirillales bacterium
CGGCATTGCGGCGTGCTTCGGCCGGCGCACGACAATCCACAACCGGCGGCAACCGGCCGGCAATCCGGTCCGGCTGGAGCCGGAGAATGGGTCTTGGGCCGGCCGGTGCGGGAAGCCGATGCGGGATTTCGACAGGCAGCGTTATCCTGTCCCGTCGAATCCCTCAATCGGTCCGCGTCGGCGATGCCGCCTAGGCGCGGACGAAACCGACGATGTCCATGACCTCGTCCAGGATCGGCCGGCTGAGGGCGCGCGCGCGCCCGGCGCCGTCGCGCAGCACCGCATCGAGATAGGCGGTATCGGCGATAAGACGGTTCATCTCGCCGGCGATCGGCCCCAGCTTTTCGACGCAGAGGTCGGCCAGGCGCTGCTTGAAGGCGGAAAACTGCTGGCCGCCGACCTCGCGCAGGACCGCGGCGACGGTCGTGTCGGCCAGGGCGGCGTAAATGACGACGAGGTTCTTGGCTTCCGGCCGGGCCTCCAGCCCCGCCGGTTCCGACGGCAGCGGCTCCGGGTCGGTCTTGGCCTTGCGGATCTTCTGGGCGATCGCGTCGGCATCGTCGGTCAGGTTGATGCGACTGTAGTCCGACGGATCGGATTTCGACATCTTCTTCGCGCCGTCGCGCAGCGACATGACGCGCGTCGCCTCGCCCAGGATCAACGGTTCGGTGAGCGGGAAGAACCCCGGCACGCCGAAGTCGTTGTTGAACTTCTGCGCAATGTCGCGGGCCAGCTCCAGATGCTGCTTCTGGTCCTCGCCGACGGGCACGTGCGTCGCCTTGTAGGCCAGGATGTCCGCCGCCATCAGGTTCGGATAGGAATAGAGGCCCACCGACGCGTTCTCGCGATCCTTGCCCGCCTTTTCCTTGAACTGGGTCATCCGGTTCAGCCAGCCGAGCCGGGCGACGCAGTTGAAGATCCAGGCCAGCTGCGCGTGGTCGGGGTTCTGGCTCTGGTTGAAGACGATATTCTTCTTCGGATCGATGCCGGCGGCGATCAGGATCGCCGTCACCTCGCGGATCGCGCGCCGCAACTCGGCCGGTTCCTGCCAGACGGTGATCGCGTGCAGATCGACCACGCAGTAGATCGATTCGTAATCGTGCTGCAGCCGCACCCAGTTGCGCACCGCGCCCAGATAATTGCCGAGATGCAGGTTTCCGGTGGGCTGGATGCCCGAGAATATCCGGCTCATGGGTGTGGACTCCGTGAACGTGTGAGGCGCGGCGCGTTTATCGCCGCTCGGGCGCGCCCGGTCAAGCGGCTGGCGGCGTCCGGCGGCGGAGCAGCGACGAGAAATCGCGCGGATGCATGGCGCCGGTGGCCATCGCCACCGCCAGGTAGACCGCCGCGCCGGCGAGGACGACCAATGTCAGCCCGGAGATCCGGGACGCCAGGGAGCCGGCGAACATCCCCGCCAGCGCCCCCTTCAGCCCCCACAGCACCGCCGCCATCGCCGCCGCCGCGGCCAGGATTCGCGGTACCCGGCGGCGCAGCCGCTCGTCGGTCCGCAGCTGGCCGCGCCGGTGCAGGATCAGGCCCAGCGCCCCGGCATTGGCCCAGGCGGCAAGCCCGGTGGCCAGCGCGATGCCCACATGCCGCAGCACCGGCATCAGCATGACCGCCAGCACGATGTTCAGGATCACCGCGCCGACCGCCACCTTCATCGGCGTCATGGTGTCCTCGCGGGCATAGAATCCGGGCTGGAACGCCTTGATCAGGACATAGGCCGGCAGGCCGACCGCGAATGCGGCCAGGGCCATCGCCGTCGGCCCGGTGTGTTCGGCCAGGAAGGCGCCGCGCTGATAGGCCACCTGGATGATCAGGTCGGGCACCGCAAGGAAGGCAGCCGCCGCCGGCACGGTCAGGAACAGGGCGAATTCGATGGCCCGGTTCTGGCTATGGGCCGCGGCCTCCATCTGGCCGCCGCGCAACTGGCGCGTCATCGTCGGCAGCAGCGCGATGCCGACCGAGACGCCGACCACGCCCAGGGGAAACTGGTTCAGCCGGTCGGCGAGATAGAGATAGCTGACCGAACCCTGCGGCAGCAGCGAGGCCAGGAACAGGTCGACCAGCAGGTTGATATGCACCACGCCGGCGCCGATCACGCCCGGCAGCATCACCCGAAACAGGCGCCTGACCCCCGGCGTCAGCCGCGGCCGCGGCAGATGCGGCAGGATGCCGGCACGGCGGCAGACCACGGCCAGCCACAGGAACTGGCCGATGCCCGCGACCGCCACGCCCCAGGCCAGGGCCTGGCCCGGCAGGTCGAGCACGCCACCGCGGATCAGCAGCAGCGTGGCGATCATGACGATGTTCAGCAGGATCGGCGCGGCGGCGGCGGCGGCAAACCGCTCCATGGAATTCAACATGCCGCTGAGCATCGCGGTCAGGGCCATGAACAGCAGATAGGGGAAGGTGATCCGGGTCAGCTCGACGGTCAGGGCGAATTTGTCCGGCTGGTCCGACCAGCCTGGCGCGATGCCGTACATCAGCCAGGGCATGGCGACCATCGCCCCGGCGGTCAGCGCCAGCATCCACACCGCCATGACGGCGGCAACCTCGCCGGCGAAGGCCCGCGCCGGCGCCGCCCCGTCGCTGTGCAGGCGCCCGGCATAGAGCGGCACGAAGGCGGCGTTGAAGGCGCCCTCGGCGAACATGCGGCGGAAGAAATTGGGAAACTTGAACGCCATGATGAAGGCGTCGGCGATCATTCCCGGCCCCAGCACCGAGGCCAGCAGAATCTCGCGCGCAAAGCCGAGCACGCGGCTGATCATCGTGTAGGAACCGACCGAGGCGATGGAGCGGAGCAGGGACATGGGCCGAGAGATAGCCGATCGGCGCGGCGGAAAAAAGGCGAATCGCCGAAGGCGCTATTCGGCGGCGGCGCTGGCCCGTGCCGCCGCGGCGTGCTGGTTCGCCTTGTCGAGGATCGGAATCAGTCGTTCCCGGATCTGCGCCAGCTTGCCCTCATGCTCGACCTTCATGCCGAACACGTCGCGCACATAGAACACGTCGACCACGCGTTCGCCGTAGGTCGAGATCTTGGCGCTGGCGATCTGCAGGCCCAGATCGGTCAGGGCCCCGGTCACGTCGTACAGCAATCCCGGCCGGTCGCGCCCGTTGACCTCGATCACCGTATAGGTGCGGCTGGCGCCGTTGTCGATCAGCACGCGCGGCGGCACGGTGAAGACGCGGGTGCGGCTGGGCAGCGCCGGCGGGGTCTCCAGCGTCGTGCCGGGCCGCAGCTTGCCGGCCAGCGACTGCTCGATCGTGGCCGGCAGGCGCCCCAGCTTGTCCGGCCGGTCGAAGGCGCCGCCCTCGGCGTCCTGCACCCAGAACACGTCCAGCGCCATGCCGTCGGAGAAGGTGTTGATGCGGGCATTCACGATCGTCGCGCCGCTGACCGCCAGCGCCCCGGCGATACGGCTGAACAGGCCCGGATGGTCGGGCGTATAGACGGTGACCTCGGTGACCGCGTGGTAGGAATCGACCTCGGTGGCGACGGTCAGCGGCCGTCCCGCCTCGTCGGCGGCGCGCACCAGATCGGCCTGGCGAACCAGCTGGCCGGTATCGAAGCTCAGCCAATAGCGCGGATTGCCGCGATGCAGATGCGCCTCCAGCCGGTCTTCCGGCCAACCGGCGAGGCCCTCGCGCAGGGCCGCCTTCGCCGCTTCGGCGCGCGCCTGGCGCACCTCGGAGGCGGAGCTGCCGGCAATGATGTCCTCGGCCAGATGATAGAGTTCGCGCAGCAGCGAGGCCTTCCAGCCGTTCCACACCTGCGGGCCGACGGCGCGGATATCGGCAACGGTCAGGCACAACAGCAGGCGGAGCCGTTCCGGCGACTGCACCAGCTCGGCGAAATCGGCGATCGTCTTGGGATCGTTGAGGTCGCGTTTGAAGGCGGTGCGGCTCATCGCCAGATGGTGTTCGACCAGCCAGGCCACGGTTTCGGTCTGCGCCGGCGTCAGGCCGAGACGCGGGCACAGGCGGCGGGCGATGCGCGCGCCGAGAATCGAATGGTCGCCGCCGCGGCCCTTGGCGATATCGTGCAGCAGGACCGCGACATACAGCACCTCGCGCGACAGCACGTGACCGACGATGCCGGTGGCGAGCGGCAATTCGTCGCTCAGCAGCCCCTGCTCGATGCGGTTGACGATACCGATGGCGAAGATGGTGTGCTCGTCCGTCGTGTACACATGGTACATGTCGTACTGCATCTGCGCGACGACACGGCCGAAATCCGGCACGAACTTGCCGAAGACGCCGGCCTCGTTCATCCGGCGGAGCGTGATCTCGGGATCCTTCCGCGAGGTCAGGATATCCATGAAGATACGGTTCGCTTCCGGGCTTTCGCGCATCGCCTTGTCGATGCGGGCGAGATTGCGCGTCACCTGGTACAGCGCGTCCGGATGGATATCCACTTCGTGCTTCTGCGCCACCGCGAACAGCCGCAGCAGGTCGATCGGCCGGTCGCGCAGATGCGTGCGCGAGGGTAGCGCCAGCCGCCCGCCCTCCAGCGGAAAGCCCTCGACCTCCCTGTTGAACAGGCCCATTCCCGGCAGGCGCAGGCGCCGTCGCCGCTGATGCCGCGCCTCCAGCGCCGCGCAATAGATGCGCGTCAGGTCGCCGACATCCTTGGCGACCAGGAAATAGTGCTTCATGAAACGCTCGACGCCCTTGGCGCCGGCCCGCGCCACGTAGCCCATGCGGCTGGCCAGTTCCTGCTGCACGTCGAAGGTCAGGCGATCCTCCGGCCGGCCGGTGAGATAGTGCAGGTGGAAGCGCAGCGTCCACAGGAAGTCGTGTGCCTTGCGGAAGCGGCCGGCCTCGGCGGCGCCGATCAGCCCGCGCGACACCAGTTCGCGCACGTCGTCCACCTGGTAGAGATACTTGCCGATCCAGTACAGCGTCTGCAGGTCGCGCAAGCCGCCCTTGCCGTCCTTGATATTGGGCTCCAGCACATAGCGCGAATCGCCCATGCGCCGGTGCCGGTCGTCGCGTTCGCGCAGCTTGGCCTCGACGAATTCCGGGCCGCTGTCGGCGACGATCTCGCGCGCGAAGCGCCGGCGCAGCTCGGTGAACAGCCGCTTCACCCCCCAGACGAAGCGCGCCTCCAGAATGCCGGTGCGGATGGTGATATCGGCCTGCGACTGGCGGATGCAGTCGTCCACCGACCGGGTCGCATGACCGACCTTCAGGCCCAGATCCCACAGCAGATAGAGCATGTGCTCGACCACCTGCTCGCCATAGGCCGTCTGCTTGTAGGGCAGCAGGAACAACAGGTCGATATCGGAGGCCGGCGCCAGTTCACCCCGGCCGTAGCCGCCGACCGCGACGATCGCCAGGTGCTCGGCCGCCGTCGGGTTGGCCACGCGGTACAGCCGGGTGACGGCGACGTCGTGCATCACCCGGACGATCTGGTCGATCAGAAAGCACAGGCCGGCGGCGCTGGCGGGGCCATCCGGCGTCGCCTCGAACCGGCGGCGCACCTCGGCGCGGCCCGCCTCCAGCGCGGCGCGATAGACATCCAGCAGCGCGGCCCGTCGGGCGGAATCGCCCGCCGCCGAATCCACCGCCGCCTGCGCCGCCTCCATCAGGACGGCACGGTCGACGATCTCCCGCCTGTTTCGCAAACCGGACATGCCAACAGAAATGCGCGTCCAACCGAAAAAAAGCAAGCCGGCGCCGGGTGTCCAGGGTTCAGTCCCATGCGCCATCGCCGAGACGGTCGAAGGCGCGTTCGAGCCGATCGGCCGATACCGCGGCACGGGCCAGGCCGATGCGGGCATAGACCGGCAGCACGCCGCGCAGAACCGCCCGGGCCAGGCACTCGGCATCGGGCGCCATGGCGCCTGCTTCGGGGGCGAAGGGGGACAGGCCGCCATGCACGATTCGCGAGCGGCAGTCATAGACCGCGCGTGCCCGCGCCAGCCATTCGGCGGCGCCGCCGCCAGCCGCCCCGGCCTGATCTTCGCGCGCCGCGCCGGCGGCCAGCAGCGCCGCGCGCTGGGTCACCAGGCGCCAGATATCCGCGTGGTCGGCGGCGACCACCGCGCGCTCGATGGCGGCGACGAAATCGACGATACGCGCCGCGGCGGAAGTCTCGGCGAGGGCCGCGCCATACCACGAAACCGCCTCGCGAAATCGGGCCGCCAGCGGCCAGTTCAGCGCCGGATCGACCAGCGGCCGCAGGCAGCGCCCGGCGCCGTCCAGCCAGGCGCGCCCGGCACGGTCGCGCAGCC
>JAHELM010000162.1 GCA_024644185.1 Rhodospirillales bacterium
ACGTCTACTGGGACAATGCGCTGAACATCGATCCGCGGCGCGTGACCTGGCGCCGCGTCCTCGATATGAACGACCGCGCGCTGCGCTCGGTGGTCTCCTCGCTGGGCGGCGTCGCCAACGGCTTCCCGCGCGAGGACGGTTTCGATATCACCGTCGCCTCCGAGGTGATGGCGATCTTCTGCCTGTCGGAAAGCCTGAAGGATCTGCAGAACCGCCTTGGCAACATCACCGTCGCCCAGACCCGCGACAAGAAACCGGTCAAGGCGCGTGACCTGAAGGCGGACGGTCCGATGACCGTGCTGCTGAAGGACGCCTTCATGCCCAATCTGGTGCAGACGCTGGAAAACAACCCGGCCTTCATCCATGGCGGACCCTTCGCCAATATCGCCCATGGCTGCAACTCGGTGATGGCCACCAAGACGGCTTTGAAGCTGGTCGACTATGTGGTGACCGAGGCCGGTTTCGGGGCCGATCTGGGCGCCGAGAAGTTCATGGACATCAAGTGCCGCAAGGCCGGCCTCGCCCCCGACGCGGTGGTCGTGGTGGCGACCATTCGCGCCCTGAAGATGCACGGCGGCGTCGAGAAGGCCGATCTGGGCAAGGAAAACGTCGCGGCCCTGACCAAGGGCTTCGCCAACCTGGCCCGGCATGTGGAAAACCTGCGCAAGTTCGGCGTGCCGCCGGTGGTGGCGGTCAATCGCTTCACCGCCGATACCGAGGCCGAGATCAAGGCGCTGCAGGATCTTTGCGCCAAGCTGGGCGTCGATGTCGTCCCCTGCAATCACTGGGCGGAAGGCAGCAAGGGCACCGAGGACCTGGCCCGCAAGGTCGTCGAGATCATCGAGAAGAAGCCGGGCAGTTTCAAATACCTCTACCCGGCGGAAATGCCGCTGTGGGAGAAGGTCGAGACCATCGCCAAGAGCCTTTACGGCGCATCGGAGGTCGTCGCCGACAAGAAGGTGCGCGACCAGTTCAAGGAATACCAGGCGGCCGGTTACGGCAATTTCCCGATCTGCATGGCCAAGACGCAGTACAGCTTCTCCACCGATGCCGGCCTGCGTGGCGCGCCCAGCAATCATGTGGTGCCGGTGCGCGAGGTGCGGCTGTCGAGCGGCGCCGAATTCCTGGTGGTGGTCTGCGGCGAGATCATGACCATGCCGGGCCTGCCCCGGGTGCCGGCGGCCAATACCATCTTCATCGACGACAAGGGCGAGGTTCAGGGTCTGTTCTGAGCCTGTCTCAACGACGAAACCTAGGGGCGCCGGGCAACTGGCGCCCCTTTTCGTTTTCCCCCAGGTCGTACCCCGGAGCGGCACAGGCGGATTGACTTGCCTTCCTCCTATGGATAATCATGCAAATGCGCAGGAAAATAATTTTCCGCTGGGAAAACAGCGGCTGGCTTCACGGTACTCGTGCGTTCCCGGCTACCTGCCATGATCCAGGGGGCCGCGGGTACAAGAATGGGAGGTGAGTTCACGATGTCGGAAGATCTTTCGCGTCGCATCGACGCCATGTTCAATCGGGACAGGCTATGGGCCTGGACCTTCGTTGTTGTGCTCTGGATTACCTATGTCCTGGTATTCTGGGGTGTCGTCGCGGTGAACAGCGATGGCGGAATCACGACGGCCGTCGTGATCGGTGGCGGGCTGGTGCTGCTATACAATACGGCCTCGATCACGGCGATGATCGGGCACTATGCCGAGGACAAACAAGCCATCTACGGCATCGACATCCGCCATCTGGACGAAATGCGCGAGCGCCGGGCACACGGCGCCGGCGCTGAATAAGGGAGGAATACAATGGCCAAGAAAAGATACCAACCCCCGACGCAGGCCGGCATCGGGCAGTTTTTCGATAGCATTTTCATCATGGCTCTCGTCTTTTCGAGCCTCTACCTGTCGCTGAAATATGAGGATCTCAAGGCATTCCTGGGCTTCGGCGGTGGCGAGCAAGCCGCCGGCGATGCCGCGGCCAGCGCCGCCGCGGTGACATGGGAATCGCTGGGCCAGAACCCGACCATGCAGGCCCAGTGGGAAAAGCTGGGCTACACCGTCGATTCCGCCGCGGAAATCATCAACGCCAAGTTCGATTACTCTATCGATCCCGTGGCGCTGATCGTCACCGCTGTCGTTGTCATCGGCTATTTCGTCTTTCTGTTCAAGGTTTCCGACAAGGAATACCGCGACGTGATCGGCGAGAAGTTCGACAACTAGGCAACGCCGGAAAAACGGGAGACGACAGATGGAAAATTTCTGGGACATTCTCACCTGGGGCGCATGGATCGGCGCGGCGGCACTGCTGTTGTGGATGATTCTCGACGCAATCCGGGTCAATCGCGAATACAGCGAGGAATTGCTGATCAGCTCGCGCGAGGGCGCGGACGAGCTGCTCGAAGCTGACAAGAAGGGGGGCAAGTGATGGCGGCGGAAACAACAGCCGGGAAGACTGAGCGCATCAATCTTCTCAAGGTGCTGGGGCCGGTGCATGTGTGGGCGCTGGGCGTCGGCATCGTTCTCGTCGGCGAATACATGGGCTGGAACTTCTCGGTGCAGAAGGGCGGCGCCTACGGTTCGCTGATTGCCTGTCTGTTCATCGGCCTGCTCTATACCTGCGTGGCCATGATCGATTCCGAGGTGACCTCGACGGTCGCCGCGGCGGGCGGCCAGTACGCCCAGGCCAAGCACATCGTCGGCCCGCTGATGGCCTTCAATGTCGGTCTTTACCTGGTTCTCGCCTATACCATGCTGGAGGCCGCCGACGCCCTGGTTGTGGGCGACCTGATGGCCACCGTGGCAGGCCAGACCGGTCATGACGGGCTCGATCCAAGGCCCTTTGTGGTGTTTACCGTCGCCATACTGGCCTGGCTCAATTACCGCGGCGTGTTCATGACGCTGACGGTGAACTTCGTCATCACCGCCATCGCCTTCTTCGCGCTGGTCGTTCTGCTGATCGGGGTCAAGCCCTGGAACCCGGGCGAAATCCTGATGCACAGCGAATTGCTGACCGACCTGCCCTATGGCTGGATCGGCGTCGTCGCGGCGCTGCAGTTCGGCATGTGGTACTATCTGGGTATCGAGGGCACCTGCCAGGCGGCCGAGGAAGTGCGGTCGGCCGGCCGGTCGATTCCGCTGGGCACGATGAGCGGCATGATTACCCTGCTGATCGCGGCGATCATCACCTGGTACATGGCCGTCGGCCTGATGCCCTGGGAATATCTCGGCCAGACCTTCCTGCCGATGTACGACGCCGCGGTGCTGACCGACAATACGTTCCTGATCGTGGTCCTGTTCATCGGCACGATCTTCTCGGCCATCGCCTCGGCGAACGGCTGCATCAACGACGCCTCGCGCGCCTGGTTCTCCATGGGCCGCGACCGTTACCTGCCGATCTGGTTCGCGGCGGTGCATCCGCGCTACCGCACGCCGTACCGGGCAATCCTGTTCCTGGTCCCGGTGGCGATCGCTTTCGGCTTCACCGGGCTGCTCGACCAGGTCATCACCTTCTCGATCCTGTCCGGCCTGCTGGGCTATACCTTCATGTCGCTGAACATGATGGCGTTCCGCAGGAAATGGCCGCTGGGATCGATCAAGCGGGGCTATATCCACCCGTTCCACCCGCTGCCCGCCCTGTCGCTTCTTGTCCTTTGCGCCGCAACCTATTTCGCGACGTTCCTGGGCTATGGCGCATCGCTGCTGGCGATCATGGCGTTCTTCATCGTGGCCTCCGTCTGGTTCCATTTCCACCGGTACAAATTCGTCCGGCGGGCTGACCAGTTCACGATGCCCTGGCCGAAGCCCAAGGGCTATTGAGAGGGAGACCGGAAGATGATCAAGAAGATACTGTGTGCAACCGATGGCTCCATCGTGTCCGAAAAGGCCGTCGACTTCACCATCGACTTCGCCAGGCAACTGGGCGCCGAGGTCGTGTTCCTGACCGCGGATACCATTACGCCCGACCGGCTTGCCGGCAACCGCTTCTGGGACTCCAAGGTCCTGGCGGCGGTCAGCGAGCAGGAAAATAGGGAACTTCACTCTGCCTCGAAGAAGGCCAAGGCCGCCGGGCTGAAATCGTTCAGCACGGTTGCCGCGCATGGCCTGAACATCGCGGCGACCATCATCGCCTATGCCGAAGAACACAAGATCGGCCACATCGTTGCCGGCTCGACCGGCCGCACCGGGATTTCCCGGATGCTGATGGGGTCGATCGCCTCGGACATCGTCGCCAAGGCGCATTGCCCGGTCACCATTGTGCGTTGACCGGCTGACGCGCGATAATCCGATCGGCGCCCGGTCACGGCCGGGCGCCGATCTCTTTTTTTGCCCGCCGGCGGGGGTTGCGGAACGTTCATGCGAATCGATCTTCTGATCCTGATCGCCGCCGCGGTCGTCGCCCTGTGGCTGGTCTACCGGCGTGACGAACGCCGCCATGCCGCCGACCGGCGCGGCATCTACGACAATTGCCTGCACCTGTTCGAGGCCGCCGAGATCGCCCAGGACGGGGTGGGTTTTCCGGTCCTGTCGGGCCGCTATCGGGGCCGGGCGTTCAAGCTGGAACCGATCGCCGACCATATCGTCTTTCGCAAGGTGCCGTCCCTGTGGCTGCGCGCCACGGTGTTCGGGGCGGTACCCTATGCCGGCGCCTTCGATTTTCTGGCCCGGCCGTTCAATTCCGAGTTCTGGTCGCCGCTATGGCAATTCGAGCATGTGCTGCCGATTCCGCCGGGCTGGCCGGAATTTGCCGCCTGCCGGACCGACAGTCCGCAGGAGATCCCGCCGGTCGAGACGTTATCGCGGCACGCGGTGCTGTTCGACGACCCGAAGATGAAGGAGTTGCTGGTAACGCCGCGCGGCGTCCGGCTGGTCTATCAGGCCGATCAGGGCCAGAGATCTTACTATCTGGTGCTGCGGCAACTGGTATTCGAGAATGCGCAACTGGATCCTGGCCTGGTTTCCAGCCTGCTGGACGCGGCGATCGCGATCCACGACGATGTGGCCGCCACGAGGAATTGAGCGATGAACGATACGACGGAACGGAAGATCCCGACCGAGCAGCCGGCCATGTTGCTGCACCCCTATGCGGTACTGGCCATCGCCGTGGTCCTGCCCGGCGTCGGCCAGGTGCTGAACAACATGCCGCAACGCGGATTGATGATGGTCGGTTTCATGGTCGTGCTGGGTCTCGTCACCCTGTTCCTGTCGACGCCGGACATTTCCTTCGTCGGTCGCCTTGCCGGGGGACTGTTCATCTACGCGATCTCGGTCCTCGACGCCTATCGCTGGGCGCGATACCGTTGGCACTATTTCGGCCGCGACCGCAAACCGGGCGAGCCCGCCGCCTGATTCTCCTGCGCCGGTCGGGTTCTTCCTCGACATTCGCGGGAATATGCCCGAACCGGGCCAAGGGATTGAAGCCAGAGCAACCCCGGGGGGATGCGCCATGCACCGCAAGAACACCTTCAAGTCGCGCATGCGCGCCGGCGAACAAACCATCGGCTGCTGGCTGCACCTGAACAGCGGAATCGCCGCCGAACTGCTGGCCCTGGCCGGGTTCGACGCGCTCATCATCGACCACGAGCACGGCCCCGGCGATCTTGCGGATGCCATCCAGGCCATGCAGGCGATGTCGGCAACGCCGGCCTCGCCGGTCCTGCGGGTGCCGGCGAACGATCCGGTGGCGATCAAGCGGGCGCTGGATATCGGCGTCGAGGGCATCATGATTCCCGGCGTCAATTCGGCCGCCGAGGCCGCGGCCGCGGTCGCCGCCTGCCGTTATCCGCCACACGGCATTCGCGGCGCCGCCTATGGCCTGGTGCGGGCCTCGGATTACGGCCTGGCCACGAAGACCTATGCCGAGGGACTGCACGACAACCTGCTGATCGTCTGCCAGATCGAGACGGCGACGGCGGTGGACGCGATCCCCGACATCGCCGCCGTCGACGGGGTCGACATGCTGTTCATCGGGCCGAACGACCTGTCCGGCAGCATCGGCAAGCTGGGCCGTTTCGACGATCCGGAATACCTGGCGCTGAAGCGGCGCGCGGAAGAAACGATCCTGGCCAGCGGCGCCTTGCTGGGCGGCCTGGCGACGCCGGTGGAAGGCGCGGACGAGATGCTGCGACGGGGTTATCGCCTGGTCACCGCCGCCAGCGATATCTCGCTGCTGCGCGACGCGGCGCTGGCGCATCTCAAGGCCATGCGCGGGGCCTAGCGGTTCGACGCTGACACCCGGTACCCTGC
>JAHELM010000163.1 GCA_024644185.1 Rhodospirillales bacterium
TGCTTGCTGCGAACCGGGGCAGCCTTCTTGATATCCTTGCGACCGGCCAGGCCCTCGTCGTCGCGGACGATCTCCTCGATCGGCACGACACGCTCGGGCTTCGGCGGATGGTCTTCGCGCTCGGGTTTCGCCGGAACCGCGATCTCCGCGGCCAGGCGCCGCGCCTCTTCATCGGCGATGGCCTTGCGGCGCGCCTCCTCTTCCTCGGCGGCGCGACGAAGCGATTCTTCCTGCGCCTTGCGGCGGGCAGCCTCTTCGGCTTCGCGGGCAGCCTGCAATTCGAGAATCCGGCGCTTCTCATCCTCGGCGGTCGCACCTTCCAGGGCGCGGACACGCGCGGCGCGCTCACGCGCCGTCAGATCGTGCGGCACCTCGACGCTTCCGGGTGCCGGACGCGGCGGCGGCGGCGTGACTTCGACGGCAGCGGCGGCAGGGGCTTCGCCGACGGCGGCCATCTGGCCGCCCGCACCGCGTTCGAAGGTACGCTTCTTCTTGACCTCGACCGTGACGGTTTTGGTTCGGCCATGGCTGAAGCTCTGGCGCACATGCCCGCCCTCGACGGTCTTCTTCAGTTCCAGGCGACCCGGCTGGCGCAGCGTCAGCTTGCTGTCTTTTTCGTTTTCTTCGCTCATTGCAGTCCTCGTTCACGACCGTTGCGCCGGAATCCCGCCAATTTGCGAGATTCCATGCGGAATTTATCTGCCAGCGCGCCCGGTGCAAGCACCGCGTGGACGGCCCGGTCGCGCCCGAAGGCGCGGCCCAGCTCGTCGGCGTGTAGACAATCGATCTCTGGTGTTTCGGGCGACAGGCGGCGCAATTTCGCCCGCCCGTCCTCGGCGGCGTCCGACGCCGCGATCAGCACGCCCGCCCGTTTCTGCCGCAGTTCCGCCGCGACCTTTTCAAACCCGGTAACCGCCTGGCCGGCACGCCGGGCCAGGCCGAGCAGGTCGAGGCAACGGGCCAGAAGCAGGGCCTCTATGCGGTCGTCCAGGGCTTCCGGGATTTCCAGCGGCGCGCGCGCGGCGCGCTGAAACAGTTTGCGTTCGACCGCCCGGCGGATTGCGTCCCGTTCGGGTGAAACCCAGATGCCCCGCCCCGGCAGGCGTCCGGCGATGTCGGGGGTCAGCCGGCCGTCGGGGCCGACGACAAAGCGCAGTAAATCTTCGCGCGGCTGTACGGCGCCGGTGACGATGCACCTGCGTTCAGCCTCATGCCCGGTATCGGGCGCCGCATCGAGCGGCTCATCATGGCGAAGACCTGCCTGCATTCTTTCTCCGTTCCCAAGCCATGGCTCAGGCGTCCGCCGCGACTTCGGCCGGTTCGGTGGCTCGCGAGGCGGCAAGTTCCTCCTCGCTGAACCATCCGGCCTTGACGCGTGCGGCCATGATCATTGTGTTCGCCTCTTCGGTCGACAGGTCGAACCCGCTCAGGATCGCATCGGATCCGGCGGTCAACTCGTCCGACGCAAGATCGGCGAAATCCTCGACCGTCTTGATCTGATGTTCGCCCAGCGCGACCAGCATCGCCGGGGTCAGCCCCGGCACGTCCGCCAGATCGTCGGCCACGCCCAGCTCGCGCCGGCGGGTGGCAAGCCGCTCGGCCTCTTCCTCGAGGAAGGCACCGGCGCGTGCCTTCAGCTCGGCCGCCACACCCTCGTCGAAGCCCTCGATGTCGGTCAGGTCCTCAACCGGCACATAGGCGATTTCCTCGACGGTGCTGAAGCCTTCGGTAACCAGAAGATGGGCAATGACATCGTCGACGTCCAGCGCCTCTATGAAGCGCTGGCTGCGGTCGCGGAACTCAGCCTGGCGGCGTTCGGATTCCTGGTCCTCGGTCAGGATATCGATATCCCAGCCGGTAAGAATCGAAGCCAGGCGCACATTCTGGCCGCGCCGGCCGATGGCCAGGCTCAGCTGATCGTCGCCGACCACCACTTCGATCTTGCGCGTGTCCTCGTCGAGCACGACCTTGGCCACCTCGGCCGGGGCCAGCGCATTGACCACGAAGGTCGCCGGATCGGCCGACCACGGAATGATGTCGATCTTCTCGCCCTGCAGTTCGGCGACCACGGCCTGGACGCGGCTGCCGCGCATGCCGACGCAGGCGCCGACCGGATCGATGCTGCTGTCATTCGACAAGACCGCGATCTTCGCCCGGCTGCCGGGGTCGCGCGCGACCGCCTTGATCTCGATGATGCGGTCGTAGATTTCCGGCACTTCCTGGGCAAACAGCTTGGCCAGGAACTCCGGATGGGTGCGCGACAGGAAAATCTGCGGGCCACGCTGTTCGCGGCGCACGTCGTAGATATAGGCGCGAACCCGGTCGCCGCGGCGGAAGTTTTCGCGCGGCAGCACCTCGTCGCGGCGCAGCACCGCCTCGGCGCGCCCCATGTCGACGGTGACAGTGCCGAACTCGAAGCGCTTGACCAGCCCGTTGACGATTTCGCCGACGCGATCCTTGAATTCCTCATACTGGCGCTCGCGCTCGGCCTCGCGCACCTTCTGCACGATGACCTGCTTGGCGGTCTGCGCGGCGATGCGGCCGAAATCGATCGGCGGCAGCGGGTCGACCAGAAACTCGCCGACCGCCGCATCGCGCTTGATGCGCCGCGCCTGGTCGACGGTCATCTGGGTAATCTCGTTTTCCACCGTCTCGACGACCTCGGAATAGCGCGCCAGTTCGATGGCGCCGGTCGCGCGGTCGATGCGGGCGCGGATGTCGTGCTCGTGACCGTATTTCGACCGGCCAGCCTTCTGGATGGCCTGTTCCATCGCTTCCAGCACCTGTTCGCGGTCGATGCCCTTGTCACGGGCGACCGAATCGGCGACAGCCAGGAGTTCGACATGCATCTGGGTCATCGTATCGTCTCTCGTCTCATTCTGTTGCGCCGGCGGCTTCGGCCGCGGCGGCTGCCAGCAATTCGTCCGTCAGGACCAGTTTTGCATTCTGCACGTCCTCGAAGGGGAAGGCGACCTCGCCGTCCTTCGTCGTCATTCTCACCGCCCCGTTCGCGGCGCTCGCGATGCGTCCGCGAAACCGGCGCTGGCCGGTCTGCGCATGCTTCAATTCGATCCGCGCCTCGAAGCCGATGAAACGCTCGAAATCCTCCAACCGTGTCAGCGGCCGGTCGATTCCCGGCGAACTGACTTCCAGCGTATACGCGCCGTGGATCGGATCCTCTACGTCCAGCAAGGCCGAGACCGCGTGGCTGATATCGGCGCAATCCTCGACCGTCATGCCCTTGCGGTCACGCCGTTCGGCCATGATCTGCAAGGTCACCCGCGCGGTTCCGGACATCCGCGCGCGGACCAGATCGTACCCCATTTCGGCCAGTACCGGCCCGATCAACTGTTCGACCCGTCGGATCGGATCCATTCTCTCAACTTCCGCACGCAACGCCACAAATCGGCGGGCAACGCCACAAATTAAAAAGGGCGGGCCGCGAGGCCCACCCACTTGGTTCGGCCATCGACGACGGCCGTATGGGATTAGTTGACCAGCTATTTAGGGCAAAACCGCTCCGAATACAAGGCCGTTCCCGCGCGGCCGCGGCATGTTTTCAGCGCCGCGGCCGCCGCCGGAAGGTCAGATAGGCCGGCTGCTCGCCGCGCGCCAGCGCCTTGGCCTCGTAGCGCGTCGGCGGCCAGTCGTCGGGACGGCGGCGCCAGTCTTCCGGGCCGCGCGCCGTCCATTCGAATTCGGGATGCCCCAGCGTGTGGAACAGCATCCACCGGATCAGCGGCATCCGGTCGCTGGCCAGCCGCAATTCGGCGCCATCCTTCAGCACGCGGGCAAGACGGGGCAGGTTGTCCGGGCCGATGAAGCGCCGCTGGCGGTGGCGCTTCTTGGGCCAGGGATCGGCGAACAGAACGAAGGCCCGGCCGATGCTGGCATCCGGCAGCACGTCCAGCAGGTCGCGCGCGTCGTCGGGCAGGATGCGGATATTGTCGATGCCGTGTTCGTCGATTTCCGACAGCAGGCGGCCGACGCCGTTGAGGAAGGGCTCGCAGCCGATCAGGCCGACCCCTTCGTTGCGGCGGGCCTGTTCGGCCAGATGCTCGCCGCCGCCGAAGCCGACTTCCAGCCAGACATCCTCGACCGGAGAATCGAACAGCCCGGCGGGATCGAGAATCCCGCCGGCCGGTTCCACCTGAATCCGGGGCAGCAATTCGTCCATCAGGCGGCGGCGGGCCGGCCGCAGGGGCCGGCCCATCCGCCTGCCGTAGAGGACTCTGGCGCGGTCTTCTTCCTTCATTCGCGCGGGGCGGGTCAGCCCAGCGCCGACCTCAGGGCGTCGACCAGATCGGTGTTCTCCCACGAGAACCCGCCATCGGTCTCCGGCGCCCGGCCGAAATGGCCGTAGGCCGCGGTGCGCGCATAGATCGGCCGGTTCAGCGACAGGTGCTGGCGGATGCCGCGGGGGCTGAGATCCATGTTCTTCTGCAACACCGCCGACAGCTTGTCTTCGTCGACCCGGCCGGTGCCATGGGTGTCGACATAGACCGACAGAGGCCGGGCAACGCCGATGGCGTAGGAAAGCTGGATCGTGCAGCGGCTCGCCAGACCGGCGGCGACCACGTTCTTGGCCAGATAGCGGGCCGCATAGGCCGCCGAGCGGTCGACCTTGGTCGGATCCTTGCCCGAGAAGGCGCCGCCGCCATGCGGGGCGGCGCCACCATAGGTGTCGACGATGATCTTGCGGCCGGTCAGGCCGCAGTCGCCGTCCGGGCCGCCGATGACGAAACGGCCGGTCGGGTTGACGTAGAACTCCTTTTCGTCGCACATCCAGCCCTCGGGCAGGACGTTGACGACGTGCGGGCGAACGATTTCGCGCACCTCTTCCTGGCTCAGATGCTCGGCATGCTGGGTGGACACGACGATGGCGGTGGCGCGCACCGGCTTGCCGTCGATGTATTGCAGGGTCACCTGGCTCTTGGCGTCCGGGCCGAGGCCCGGTTCGGCGCCCGAATGGCGCGCCTCGGCGAGGCTCTTCAGGATGGCGTGGCTGTAGTGGATCGGTGCCGGCATCAGCACCGGCGTCTCGTCGCAGGCATAGCCGAACATGATGCCCTGGTCGCCGGCGCCTTCGTCCTTGTTGCCGGCGGCATCGACGCCCACGGCAATGTCGGCCGACTGGGCATGGACGTAGCATTCGACGACCATCTTGCGCCAGTGGAAGCCGTCCTGCTCGTAGCCGATTTCCTTGACCGCGCTGCGGGCGACATCCTCGAGATGCTCGCGGGTGATCGAGGCCGGGCCGCGCACTTCACCGGCCAGGACGACCCGGTTGGTGGTGGCAAGCGTTTCCAGCGCCACGCGGGCCTGAGGATCGGCGGCCAGATAGGTATCGACAATGGCGTCCGAAATGCGGTCGCAAATCTTGTCGGGATGCCCCTCGGCGACGGATTCACTGGTAAAGACGTAATTGGTTCTGGCCACAATTCCCCCTTTTCCCGGCATCGATCGGTATGTCGTCCGGGACGAAAAATCAGAACGCGCCGGTCTGGCGCCATCGCGCATGCGATCAGCCCGCCATCGCGCACGCGATCAGCCCGCCAAACGGCGGGCCCGACTAATGCCAAGCTTGCGGGAGGACGTCAAGGAAATTGACGGACGACCCCCGGCTCACGCCGGGGGACTTCTCGTGCCGGTCAGGATTCGCCGACGTTGGCCAGGCTCTTGGCCAGATCGAACAGGCGCTTGCGAACCGTCGGCTCCTTGATCCGGTAATAGGCGCGGACCAATTCCAGGGTCTCGCGCTTGGCCAGCGGATCGGCCGAGAATTCTTCCTGCTGGCGGTCCGCCAGACCGGCGGCGCCTCGGCCACCCTTGCCGGAAATCTCGCTCGGCATCTCCTCGAAGAAGAACGATACCGGGACGTCGAGAACCCGCGACAGGGCGAACAGGCGGCTGGCGCCGATCCGGTTGGCGCCGCGTTCGTATTTCTGGATCTGCTGGAACGTCAAACCGACGGCCTCGCCCAGCTTCTCCTGGCTGAACCCCAGAAGGGTGCGCCGCAAACGCACGCGGCTGCCGACATGGATATCGACCGGGTTTGGCTTACCGGTACGGACTTCACGATTTTTTGCGACTGGCATGACTCTGCTGACCCGGCTAATGCGGCGCTAATGTCCGCGCGAATGGCTGTCTCGTCTTTCTAGAGCATACAATCGTATTCGGTCAAGGCCGCACGGCCACAGGATTACTGCTTTTTGTCAA
>JAHELM010000164.1 GCA_024644185.1 Rhodospirillales bacterium
GGCCACCGATTTCGGCCGGGGCAGTGCCCACTGCCCCTCATAGCCTGTCTGTCCAACTTGCCTGTCCGAGGAGGGAACATGAAGTTCCTTCGTGTTACCGGCACGCCGCGCGTGCGCTATCCCGCTCCGCAAACTGTTCGGCCCGTCGACCTGGATGCCTATCCGGTCATCGCGTGGCTGATTCTGGGCCGCGGTCGTTAATCCTTCTCGGTCTCTCTCCTCGATGAGGGGGCGGCGGGTCTTCCCGCCGCCCCTTTTCTTGCGCCTGTCGCCAACAACGAAAAAGGGCGCCCCCGCGGGAGCGCCCCTGGTTTCGCCGTATCGGCCGGATCAGTGGCCGGCGGTCGGCATGGAGAATACCGCGCCGGAGCGGATGCCGCTGGGCCAGCGCGCCGAGATCGTCTTCACCTTGGTGAAGAACCGGATCGATTCCGGGCCGTGCATCTGGGTGTCACCGAATTTCGAGCGCTTGGAACCGCCGAAATTATGGAACGCCAGGGGCACCGGAATCGGCACGTTGACGCCGATCATGCCAATGTCGACACGGTTGGAGAATTCGCGCGCGGCGTCGCCGTCACGGGTAAACACGGCAACGCCGTTGCCGTATTCATGGCCGTTCACCAGGTTGACCGCCTCGTCGAAATTGGCGGCGCGAACCGTCGTCAACACCGGGCCGAAGATCTCGTCGCGATAGATCGACATGTCGGCGGTGGCGTGATCGAACAGCGATCCGCCGCAGAAATAGCCGTTCTCGTAGCCCTGCAGCTTGGCGCCGCGGCCATCGACCAGCAGCTTGGCGCCGGCCTTCACGCCTTCGGCGATATACTTCTCGATCCGTTCCTTGGACTGCCTGGTGACGACCGGGCCGAAATCGGCCTTGGCATCGTTCCACGGGCCGTAGCGCAGTTCCTGCACACGCGGCGTCAGGCGGCGGGCCAACTCATCGGCCGTCGCCTCGCCCACCGGCACGGCGACCGAAATCGCCATGCAGCGCTGGCCGGCGGCGCCGACGCCGGCGCCGATCAGCGCGTCGACCACCTGATCCATGTCCGCATCCGGCATGATGACCATGTGGTTCTTGGCGCCGCCGAAAACCTGCACGCGCTTATTGTTCCGCGTACCCTCGTGATAGATGTATTCGCCCACCGTGGTCGAGCCGACGAAGCTGATCGCCGGCACGTCCGGATGGCCCAGCAGGGCGTCCACCGCTTCCTTGTCGCCGTTGACGACGTTCCAGACACCGTCCGGCAAACCCGCCTGCTTCCACAATTCGGCCAGGAACAGCGGCGCCGACGGGTCGCGCTCGGATGGCTTGTTGATGTAGGCGTTGCCGCAGGCCACGGCCATGACGCCCATCCACAGCGGGATCATGACCGGGAAGTTGAACGGGGTGATCCCCCCGACCACGCCCAGCGATTCGCGCTGCGAGAAGGTGTCGATGCCGCCGCCTACATTGGACGAGAACTCGCCCTTCATCAGATGCGGGATGCCGCAGGCGAATTCGGTCACGTCGATGCCGCGCTGGATCGAGCCCTTGGCGTCGGCAATCGTCTTGCCGTGCTCGCGGCCGACGATCTCGGCCAGCTTGTCGACATTCTGCACCAGCAGGTCGCGGAACCGGAACAGCACCTGGCTGCGGCGCGGCGCCGACATGGCCGACCACTGCAGGAACGCCGCATGCGCCGACTGCACGGCGCGATCGACCTCGGCTGCGCTGGCCAGCGGCACCAGCGACTGCACCTCGCCGGTCGCCGGATTGTAGACATCGCCGAAACGGCCGCTGGTCCCATCGACCCGCTTGCCGCCAATGAAATGATAGAGCTTGTCGGTCATTGGACGCTCCTGTCCCAAAACGATACGGAAAAAAGAAACGGACGGCCCGCGGCGGGGCCGATTTGCGCGCCATATTACGGATTCCGGCGCGCGCGGCCAGCCCTAATTCGGGCCGGCCGCGCCTGACGCCGGACTGTCGCGGTCAGTACTTGCTGAACACCTTGCGCAGCGTCTCGACCAGACGGTCGATATGCTTCTTCTCCGAGACGAAGGGCGGCGCAATGCAGGCGGTATCGCCGGTCATCTTGACCAGAACGCCGGCATCCCAGAAATCCTGGATCGCCTGGGAGCCGCGGGCGCCGGGCGTGCCGTCCTTGGGCGCCAGATCGACACCGGCCAGAAGACCGATGCCCCGGATGTCGGTGATCGCCTTGATGCCCTTCAGCGAGAAGATGCCGTCGAGGAAATATGGCGAAAGCTCCGCCGCCCGCTTGAACAGGTCTTCCTTCTCGTAGATGTCCAGCGTCGCCAGCGAAGCCGCGCAGGCCGCCGGATGCGCCGAATAGGTATAGCCGTGGAAGAACTCCATGCCCGGCGTGGCGTCCATGATGGTCTTGAACACCTTCTCGGACACCGCAACCGCGCCCATCGGGATGGCGGCATTGGTCAGCGCCTTGGCCATGGTCATGATGTCAGGGGTGACGCCGAAGACCTGGGCGGCGAAATTTCCGCCGATACGGCCGAATCCGGTGATGACCTCGTCGAAGATCAGCAGGATGCCGTTCTTGTCGCAAATCTCGCGCAGGCGCTGCAGATAGCCCTTCGGCGGGCACAGCACGCCGGTCGAACCGGCCACCGGCTCGACGATACAGGCGGCAATGGTATCGGCGCCGTGCAGGTCGCAGAAGCGCTGCAGATCATTGGCCAGTTCGGCCCCGTTCTGCGGCTGGCCGCGCACGAAGCGCTCATTCGAATCCCAGGTGTGGCGCATATGCAGCACGCCGACCAGGCCGGGCCCGAAAGCCTCCTTGTTCTTGACCATGCCCTGCACCGACATGCCGCCGAAGTTCACGCCGTGATAGGCGCGCTCGCGGCCGACGAAGCGGATGCGCTGGCCCTGGCCCTTGGCCCGGTGATACTGCAGCGCAATCTTCAGCGCGCTATCCACCGACTCGGAACCGGAATTGGTGAAGAAGGTATAGGCCAGATCGCCGGGATACAGCGCCTTCAGACGTCGCGCCAGTTCGAAGGCGGCGGGCTGGCCGTGCTGGAACGGCTGCACATAGGCGCAGTCGCGCAGCATCTCGGACACGGCATCGGCGATTTCCGGCCGGCTGTGGCCGGCGGGAACGCAGAACAGGCCGGACGACATGTCGATGATCTGGCGGCCGTCATGCGTCGTGCATTCCACGCCCTTGCTGCTGACCATCAGGCGCGGATTCGCCTTGAAGGCCTTATTCGAGGTGAACGGCATCCAGAAATGTTCAAGATCGTTGGTCGGATAACGCATATGGATTCTCCCGATGTGTCGCGCTTCGGGGCGCGGCTCCCTTCCGGACCGACATGCCGTGACCCTGAAAAGGGCCTGCGCGGTCGAGCCGGTACCATGATGGCCGCACATATAGCACCGCCTCCGGGGCGCGGATAGGGCCAGCAATGCGGGTTCGGCTTGTCCAGAGAATAGCTTTGCCGTAGCCGTCGCGGCTTGTCAGGATGGCGGTGAAACGGTCAGCGAGGCAGGGACATGGATTTTAAGGCCAGAACGGTGCTGGTCACCGGCGGCACTTCGGGAATCGGCGCGGCGATCGCCCGCGCCTTTGCATCGGCCGGCGCCAGCGTGGCCCTGTCCGGCCGCGATGTGGCGCGCGGCGAGGCGGTAGCGGCCGAAACCGGCGGTGTATTCCTGGCCGCCGACGTGTCGAGGCAAGACCGTTGCTGCGCCCTGATCGAAGATGTCGTCCGGCGTTTTGGCCGGCTCGACGTTCTGGTCAACAATGCGGGCATCTTCCATCGCGGCGATGCGGTCGAGACCAGCGACGATCGCTGGCGCCAGACCATGACGGTCAATGTCGACGCCCCGTTCTGGCTGAGCCGCGCGGCGATTCCGGTCATGCGCCGGCAGGGCGGCGGCGCCATCGTCAACATCGCCTCGGACTGGGCGCTGGTCGGCGGGCGGCGCGCGGTCGCCTACTGCACCTCCAAGGGGGCCTTGTTGCAGATGACCCGGGCCATGGCGCTGGACCATGCGAAGGAAGGAATCCGCATCAACGCGGTCTGCCCTGGCGACACCGACACGCCGATGCTGGAGGCCGAACTGGCGGCGACGGACCCAGCCCGCCAGGCGGCGCTGGCCGAACATGGCGCCGGCATCCCGATGGGCCGCGTCGGCCTGCCCGAGGAAGTGGCAAAGGCTGTATTGTTCCTCGCTTCGGCCCATGCCAGCTTCACCACCGGCGCGGCACTTCCGGTCGACGGCGGCCATACGGCGATGTAAGGTCGCGCAAATCATAGGGAGGGACCAGATGACGAAACCCATTATCGACCGCTTCGACGCCGCCATCCGCCTGCAACGCTGGGACGACATCCCGTCCGCTGACCTGGTGTCCGGCACGCCGGTGCAGAATGTGCATTTCCATCTGCCGCCGGACAAACACGGCATGCAGGCCGGGGTGTGGGACTGCACCGCCATGACGATGAAGCCGGGTCCTTATTCCGTGAACGAGTTCATGATGATCCTGGAGGGCGAGGTCACGATCGTCGAATCCGGTGGCCGCGAGACGACGATCCGCGCCGGCGAGAGCTTCGTCATTCCCAAGGGCCTGGTCTGCCAATGGAAGCAGCCCGGATACGTGAAGAAGTTCTTCGTCATTTTCGACGACCCGTCGGGCAAGACGGCAAAGGATCCGGCGGCGCTGCGCGTCATCAAGCTCGACCCGAAGGCGCCGCTTGCGGCTGCCGCGTCGCCCGACCCGGCTTCGCTGATCGGCCCGGTGCCGAAATGGCATGACAAGACCCTGTTCGAGGACGCAACCGGGCAATGGACCGTCGGCCTGTGGTCGTCCACCGCGTTCCACCGCAAGCCCGGCCCGATCGCCCGGCACGAGCTGATGCACCTGCTGGAAGGCTCGGTCACCCTGCCCGACGGCAAGGGCGGGACCCGGCGGTTCACCGCCGGCGACACGTTCTTCGTGCCGCTGGGCGCGCAGTACGAGTGGAATTCGTCGGAATTTGTGAAGAAGATCTTCTGCACCTTCGTGCCGAAGGCGGGGTGAGGCCGCGGGCGCAAAATCCACGGCGCAAGAACCATTCAATTTTTCCGCGCCTCCCCCATATAGGGGGAGGCGTTTTTCATTGTGAACAGGGTGACACCGCATGCCGATTCCGGCGATTCGTGAGTTCCTGAAACTGGAAGCGGCGGGCGGGATCATGCTGATCCTGGCGTCGGTGCTGGCCCTCATCCTCGCCAACTCGCCGCTGAGCGGACTGTACCTGGCCGCGCTCGACATCCCCGTGGCCGTGCAGGTTGGCGCGCTGGGCATCGCCAAGCCTTTGCTGCTGTGGATCAATGACGGGCTGATGGCGGTGTTCTTCTTCCTCGTCGGGCTGGAGATCAAGCGGGAATTCCTGGATGGCGAGCTGTCCACCCCGTCGCAGCGGGTTCTGCCGGCCATGGCCGCGCTTGGCGGCATGGTCGTGCCGGCGCTGATCTATGTCGCCCTCAACCGCGACGATGCCGCCAATCTGAACGGTTGGGCGATTCCGACGGCCACCGATATTGCCTTTGCCCTCGGCATCCTGGCGCTGGTCGGCAGCCGCGCGCCGCTGTCCCTCAAGATCCTGCTCACGGCGATCGCCATCATCGACGATCTGGGTGCGATCGTAATTATCGCAATCTTCTACACGGCCGATCTGTCCATCCTGGCGCTCACGATGGCCGGGGCCGCCATCGCCGCATTGGCGATCGTCAACAGGATGGGCGTCACGCGGCCGGCGGCCTATATCCTGCTGGGCATCGTGTTATGGGTCTGCACCCTCAAATCCGGCGTCCACGCGACCCTCGCGGGGGTGATTACCGCCCTTGCCATCCCGATGCGCGCAGCCGGCAAGGACGGTCCGTCCCTGCTCAAGGCGCTGGAACATCGCCTGCACCCCTGGGTCGCCTACATGATCCTGCCGCTGTTCGCCTTCGCCAATGCGGGGGTGTCGTTTGCCGGGATCGGCGTCGCCAGTTTCACCGAGCCGGTGAAGCTCGGCATCTCTCTGGGCCTGTTCGCCGGCAAGCAGATCGGCGTGTTCGCCATGCTGGTTCTGGGAATCCGGCTGGGGCTGTCGCCGATGCCGCGCGATACGACGTGGTTGCAGCTCTATGGCCTGGCCCTGCTGTGCGGAATCGGCTTCACCATGAGCCTGTTCATCGGCTCGCTGGCCTTCGAGCACGGCGCG
>JAHELM010000165.1 GCA_024644185.1 Rhodospirillales bacterium
CATGACCGAGACCGTGACCCGCTGGTGGTGGATCCGCCACGCCCCGGTGCCCAACCCGGAAGGCCGGTGCTACGGCCAGAACGACATGGATTGCGACGTCGGGGATGGCGAGTCGTTCCGCGGCCTTCGCGCCCTGCTGCCCGATGGCGCGCTGCTGGTGACCAGCGACCTGCTGCGCACGCGCAAGACCGCCGGCGCCATCGCCGAAGCCGGGTTGACCCTGCCCGATCCGATCGTCGAGCCCAGCCTGCGCGAACAATCCTTCGGCGCCTGGCAGGGCATGAAATACGAGGATATCCACGATTCGCGCGGCGGAAGGCATCCGTTCTGGCTGGCGCCCGCCTATGAGCGCCCGCCCGAGGGCGAAAGCTTCGCCGATCTGCTGGCCCGCTTCGCGCCGACGATCCACCGGCTGACCCGCGCCCATGCCGGGCGCGACATCGTTTCGGTGGGGCATGGCGGCACCATCCGCGCGGCCCTGTCCGTGGCACTTGGCCTGCATCCCGAGGCGGCGCTGGCATTTTCCATCGAGAACCTGTCGCTGACCCGCATCGACCATATCGGCGGGACGGATTCGTCCGGCCAGTGGCGGGTGGTGACGGTCAACCAGCGGCCGAAGCTGTAGATGACGGGGCTGCCGCGCGCCATGCTGGTGCTGGGTGGGGCCCGTTCGGGCAAGAGCCGCCACGCCGAGTCGCTGATCGAGGCGGCGCTGGCCGGCGGCGCATGCGACGGGGCCACCTATCTGGCGACGGCGACGGCGGCGGCGGACGATGCCGAAATGGCGACGCGCATCGCTGAACACCGGCAGCGCCGCGGCCCGGCCTGGCGCACGGTCGAGGCGCCGCTGGATCTGGCCGGCGCGCTGGCCGAACATTCAACGCCCCGCCGCCCGGTACTGGTCGACTGCCTGACGCTGTGGCTCGCCAACCTGATGTTTGCCGGGCGCGACGTGGACGCGGAAAGCGCAAGGCTGGTCGCGGCCCTGCAAGACCCGGCCGGGCCGGTCGTGCTGGTATCCAGCGAAGTTGGCCTCGGCATCGTGCCGGATAACGCGCTGGCGCGGGCATTCCGCGACCATGCCGGGCGGCTGAACCAGGCGGTGGCGGCGTGCGTGCCCCGCGTGGTATTCGTCGCCGCCGGCCTGACCCTGACCCTGAAGGACGAATAGATGGCAGTTCGCATTCCCGCCACCGTGATCACCGGCTTCCTGGGCGCCGGCAAGACCAGCCTGATCCGCCATATGATCGAGCACAATACGGGGCGCCGGCTGGCCTTCCTGATCAACGAGTTCGGCGACCTGGGCATCGACCGCGAATTGCTGCTGGGCTGCGGCATCGAGGGCTGCGACGAGGACGATGTGGTCGAGCTGGCGAATGGCTGCATCTGCTGCACGGTGGCCGACGATTTCCTGCCCGCCATCGAGGCGCTGCTCGACCGGCCGAACCCGCCCGACCATATCCTGATCGAAACCTCGGGCCTGGCCTTGCCGAAGCCGCTGGTGCGCGCCTTCAACTGGCCGGAAGTGCGGGCCCGCGTCACCGTCGACGGGGTGATCGCGGTGGTCGACGCGGCGGCGGTGGCGGCCGGGCGTTTCGCCGACGATCCGGCGGCGGTGCTGGCGCAGCGCGCCGCCGACCCGTCGCTCGACCACGAAAACCCGCTGGAAGAGGTGTTCGAGGACCAGTTGCTCTGCGCCGACATGGTGGTGCTGAACAAGACCGACCTGCTGGACGCCGCCGCCCTGGCGCGGGTCGAGGCGGAACTGGCGGCGACGCTGCGCGCCGGCGTGCATGTTGTGCGCAGCGCCCATGCGGCGGTGGATCCGGCGGTGCTGCTGGGCCTCGGCGCGGCGGCCGAGGACGATCTGGCCGCCCGGCCGTCGCACCATGACGCCGAGGGCGGCGAACACGATCACGACGATTTCGAGAGCTTCACGGTGGCGCTGGGCCCGGTGGACGACGCCGGGATGCTGGAGGCACGGCTGATCGAGGTGGTGCGCGATCACGACGTGCTTCGCGTCAAGGGTTTCCTCGACCGGCCGGGCCGCCACCGGCGCGAGGCGGTGCAGGGCGTCGGCCCGCGCTTCCAGCGCTATTTCGACCGCGACTGGCGCCCCGGCGAGGACCGCCGCAGCGAGCTGGTGGTGATCGGGCTGAAGGGCCTGGATCGCACGGCGATTGCGGCCGCCATCCGCGCCGCCGTGGTCCCCGCCCGGGCGGCGGAGTAGACTTCCACCGGCGTTGCCCCGCGGGCAGCTTTATCCTTTCGTGAGGCCATGCATCTTCTTGCCGCACAGCCGGGGACTATCGAGGACGGGTCGGAGGCCATCGATCTTGGCCAGACGCCGGGCGATGTCGTATTCCTGACCGCCGCCGATACCGAGATTTCCTGCCTGGCGCAGGCGCAGGCGCGCCGTCTGGCGGAAGACCCGGCCGCGCCCAGCCTGCGGCTCGCCAGCCTGCTGCATCTCGGCCATAATCTTTCGGTCGATCTGCATGTGGGCGCGGTCGCGTCGAAGGCCCGGCTGGTGGTGGTCCGGTTGCTCGGCGGCCGCGGCTACTGGCCCTACGGGGTGGAACAGCTTGTCGAGTCCTGCCGACGCGGCGGCATCGCGCTGGCCCTGCTGCCCGGCGACGACCAGCCGGATGCCGAGCTGGCCGGCCTGTCCACCCTGCCGGCCGAGGCGATGCACCGGCTGTGGCAGTATTGCGTGCAGGGCGGCATCGAGAACGCCACGCAATTGCTGCGCTACGCCGCAACGCTGATCGGGCGCGAAGCGGACTGGGCGGAACCGGCGCCGCTGCTGCGCGCGGGCATCTACTGGCCGGGGATGGCGCGGCCGTCGCTGGAGGATTTGCCATGGAGGCGAAACGATTTTCCGCATACTTCGAGACGCAGCCTTGCGGCTGCTCCTCAGCATGAGGAAAATCTTGAGTATCCTCACCCTGAGGAGGCCCGAAGGGCCGTCTCGAAGGGTCCCGGCAAGCGGCACCACCCCATTGCTGCCATCACTTTCTACCGCGCGCTCCTCCAGGCCGGAAACCTGAAAGCTGTCGATGCGCTGATCGAGTCGCTGGCGGCCCATGGCGTGGATGCCTTGCCGGTCTATGCCGCCAGCCTGAAGGATCCGGTCTGCGACGCGACGATCCGCGAGCTGTTTGCCCAGGCCGGGCCCGACGTTATCCTGAACGCCACCGGCTTCGCGGTGTCGCAGCCCGGCGCGGCGCGAACCGCCCCGCCCTTCGACGCCACCGATTGCCCGGTGTTTCAGGTCGTGTTCTCGGGCGGGTCGGAAGCGGCTTGGCGAGAGGGCGCGCGCGGCCTGTCGGCGCGCGACATCGCCATGAACGTGGCCCTGCCCGAGGTCGACGGCCGCATCGTCACCCGCGCCGTGTCGTTCAAGGGGCGGGCGCGCCGGGACGAGGCCACCCAGGCCGACGTGGTCGACTATGTGCCGGTGCCGGACCGCGCCGAATTCGTCGCCGCCCTGGCGGCGGGCTGGGCGCGGCTGCGGCGCAAGCCGGCGGCGGCGCGGCGCGTCGCCCTGGTGCTGGCCAATTACCCGAACCGCGACGGCCGCATCGGCAACGGGGTCGGCCTGGATACTCCGGCCGGCACCGTCACCGTGCTGCGGGCGATGGCGGCGGCCGGATACCGGGTGGAGGACATTCCCGGCGACGGCGACGCGCTGGTGCGCCGCCTGGCGGAAGGGCCGACCAACGCCGCCGTGCGGGCGCGCGAGATCCGCGAGACCCTGCCCTTCAACGAATACCAGATCTTCTTCGCCGGACTGCCGCGGGCGGTGCGCGAGGCGGTGTGTGCCCGCTGGGGCGCGCCGGAAGGCGACCCGTTCTACCTGCCGGGCGCGACCGATTGCGGCGCCTTCGCCATTCCCGCCTTCCGCTGCGGCGGCGTTGCAATCTGCCTGCAACCGGCGCGCGGCTACAATATCGACCCGGTCAGCAGCTATCACGACCCGGCGCTGGTGCCGCCGCACAATTACCTGGCCTTCCACGCCTGGCTGCGCGAGGGGTTCCGCGCCGATGCCGTGGTCCATATGGGCAAGCATGGCAATCTGGAATGGCTGCCGGGCAAGGCGCTGGCGCTGTCGGCGGAGTGTTTCCCCGAGGCGGCGCTAGGGCCGCTGCCGAACCTCTATCCCTTCATCGTCAACGATCCGGGCGAGGGCACGCAGGCCAAGCGCCGCGCCGGGGCCGTCATCGTCGACCACCTGACGCCGCCGCTGACCCGCGCCGAGAGCTACGGACCGCTGCGCGACCTGGAACAACTGGTCGACGAGTACTACGAAGCCGCGGGCGTCGATCCCCGCCGATGCAAGCTGCTGGGCAAGCAGATCGTCGAGCTGGCGCAGTCGATCGGCCTGGATCGCGACGCCGGGGCGGCGCCGGGCGCGTCGGAGGCCGAGACGCTCGCGGTGCTCGACAACTATCTGTGCGAGCTGAAGGAAATGCAGATCCGCGATGGGCTGCACGTATTCGGCGAATCGCCGGCCGGCGGCTTGCTGGTCGATCTGCTGGTGGCGCTGGCCCGGGTGCCCCGGGGCAAGGGCGAGGGCCGCGACCAATCCCTTATCCGTGCGCTTGCACGTGATTTTGAGATGACCGCATTCGATCCGCTGGACTGCGTGTCGGCGGAACCCTGGACCGGACCCCGGCCGGCGGTGCTGGAGACGACGGACACCTGGCGCGGCACCGGCGATACGGTGGAGCGGCTGGAGCTGTTCGCCCGCCGCCTGGTCGCCGGCGAGGCCGCGGCGCCGGGGCCGGACAGCCAGATCGTGCTCGACTGGATAAGGGCGGAGCTGCACCCATCGGTGGCGGCTTGCGGGGCGGCCGAAATCGCGGGTCTGCTGGCCGGGCTGGACGGCCGTTTCGTCGCCCCCGGCCCATCCGGCGCGCCGACCCGCGGCCGGCCCGACGTGCTGCCCACGGGGCGCAATTTCTATTCCGTCGATACCCGCATCGTGCCGACCCCGGCGGCCTGGCTGCTGGGCTGGAAATCGGCGCAGCTTCTGGTCGAGACCCATGCCCAGGCGCATGGTGTGTGGCCGCGGGCGCTGGCGCTGTCGGCCTGGGGCACGTCGAACATGCGCACCGGCGGCGACGACATCGCCCAGGCGCTGGCCCTGATGGGGGTGCGGCCGACCTGGGATTCGGCGTCGCGCCGCGTCACCGGTTTCGAGATCCTGCCGCCCGATGTGCTCGACCGGCCGCGCGTCGACGTGACGCTGCGGATCTCGGGCTTCTTCCGCGACGCCTTTCCCGGGCTGATCGATCTGGTCGATTCGGCGGCGCGCGCCGTGGCGGCGCTGGACGAGCCGGAGGCGGTGAACCCGCTGGCCGCGCGGGTGCGGGCGGAAGCCGCGGCGCTGGTCGAATCCGGGCTGGACGGCGCGGCCGCGACCCGCCGCGCCGGCACGCGGGTCTTCGGCTCGAAGCCGGGCGCCTATGGCGCCGGATTGCAGGCGCTGATCGACGAACGGGGCTGGGAAAGCGATGCCGACCTGGCCCGCGCCTATGTCGCCTGGGGCGGCTATGCCTATGGCGCGGGCGACGAGGGCGCGGCGGCGCACGGGCTGTTCGAGACGCGGCTGAAATCGGTCGAGGCGGTGGTGCACAACCAGGACAACCGCGAGCACGACCTGCTCGATTCCGACGATTACTACCAGTTCGAGGGCGGCATGACGGCGGCCGTGCGGGTGCTGTCCGGCGCTCAGCCGGCGGTCTGGCACAACGACCATTCGCGGCCCGAGACGCCGCGCATCCGTACCCTGGAAGACGAGATCGGCCGGGTCGTGCGGGCCCGCGTGGTCAACCCGAAATGGCTCGCCGGCGTCATGCGCCACGGCTACAAGGGCGCCTTCGAGATGGCGGCAACGGTGGATTACCTGTTTGCCTTCGCCGCCACCGCGCGCTGCGTCGCCAACCACCATTTCGACGCGGTCTACGACGCCTATCTGGGTGACGACGCGGTTCGCGGCTTCATCGAGACGCACAATCCGGCGGCCTTGCGCGAAATCGCCGACCGCCTGATCGAGGCCCGGGAGCGCGGGCTGTGGCAGCCGAAATCCAACAGCAGCCACGCCGCCCTGGCGACGCTGGCCGGGCGGTCGGGGCGGTAAACCCGGATGGCCGCGGCGACACCGGGCCGCTGAAAAAACGGTTGTCCG
>JAHELM010000166.1 GCA_024644185.1 Rhodospirillales bacterium
CAGATAATAGTGACCGATGCCGAACTCGGTGACATTGGGATCGAGGATGTTCTTGCGGTGCCCGGGGCTTTGCATCCAGCCTTCGACAACCCGCGCCGGATCGAGCTGGGCGGCATGGATGTTTTCCGAGATCCTGCGATAGGCGTATCCGGTCTGCTTCACGCGGTCGGGCAGATGCGGCTCGCCGGCGCATTCATGCGCATAGCAATCGTTGATCGCCATGTACCGGGCGTGTCCGGAGGCCGCGGCCGTCAGATGCGGCTCCACGGCCAGTGGCTTCAGCCCGTGCGCGGCGCGTTCGCGGTTGATCAGCCGGGCGACCTCCTCGACGGCGCCCGCCGGCGCCGGCGAGGCGATATTGGCGGGAATCATGTAGATCTCGCTCGACGAAGGCGGCCCGCCGCATGCGGCCAGCAGGCCCGGCAGACCCAGCGCCAGAAGAACGACCCGCAATCCGTATCCGCCCATCGCCGCCGGCTCCCCGCCCTGTTGCATCGCACAGGCTACGGGCGCACCGGTGAACAAACCGTATAGGCCGCCGCTACATCGTCCGCAGATACCAGGTGAAATCGCGCTCCGTCGGCTCGGCGTTGAAGCGGTCGACCTCGGCGTCCTTGATGGTGGCGAAGACATCGACCAGCCGGTCGCCCAGATAATCGCGCATGACCGCCGAATTGCGGAACGCCTCGATCGCCGCCAGCCAGTTGGTCGGCATCGCCGTTTCCGCCTGCTGTTCATAGCCGTTGCCCTGAACCGCCGGGCCGGGATCGAGCTTCCGCGAAATGCCGTGATGCAGCCCGGCCAGCACGCAGGCCAGCACCAGATACGGGTTGGCGTCGGCGCCGGACGGGCGATGTTCGATATGCATCGCCGGCCCCTTCGAGGCCGGTACGCGGACCGACACCGTGCGATTGTTGACGCCCCAGCTCGGCGCGATCGGGGCATAGCTCATGCGCCGGAAGCGGCGGTAGGAATTGGCGTTCGGGGCGAAGGCCAGCATGCCGTCGGCCATCGTCGCCTTCAGCCCGGCAATGGCGTTGAGCAGCAGCGGATTGTCCTCGGCCCGGTCGGCGGCGAAGACGTTATTGCCGCCGGCATCGGCCAGGCTGACATGGATATGCATGCCGCAGCCGGAAAACTGGCTGTAGGGCTTGGCCATGAAGCTGGCGGCCAGGCCGTGCCGCTCGGCCACCGCGCGCACCAGCCGCTTCAGCATGATTCCCTCGTCGGCGGCGCGCAGCGCATCGGCGCGGTGCCGCAGCACCACCTCCATCTGCCCCGGCGCATATTCGGAAATCAGGGTCAGCGCAGGCAACCCCTGAGCTTCGGCCATGGCGTAGAGATCGCGGAAGAACGGCGCGAAATCGTCCAGGTCCTGCAACAGATAGGCCTGCAGGTGTTCCGGCCGCGCGGCGTTGATCAGGGCCTGCGGCGGGCGCGGCTTGCCGGCCAGCGCCGCGTCGCGGTCCATCAGGTAGAATTCCAGCTCGACGGCGGCCACCGGCGTCAGGCCCAGCGGCCGGAAGCGCTCCAGCACATGCGCCAGCACGTTGCGCGGATCGGCGATGGCGGGCGTGCCGTCCAGTTCGTGCATCGACACCACGAACTGCGCCGCCCGGCTCTGGGCCCAGGGCACCGGAACCAGCGTGCCCGGCACCGGCCAGGCCAGGCGGTCGGCGTCGCCGTCGCTCCAGACGAGCCCCGTCTCGACCACGTCGGCGCCGGTCACGTCGAGGCTGAGGATCGAGCCGGGCAGGAAGCGGCCGGCCTCATAGGCGCCCATCAGTTCGGCCCGGCGCAGATGCTTGCCGCGCTGCACGCCGCACAGATCGGTGAGGATCAGGTGGAAGCTCTCGGTTTCGGGATGCGCATCCAGAAAGGCCCTGGCTTCGGCTACGGCTTCATCCTGTGGAAAATGCATGGCGATATCTCTCAGGCAGCCGGCGCGCTGCCGCGCAGCTCGGTCAGGCAGGTGTCGAGGAGGCCGACCGTCCGGTCGACATCCGCCGCCGTCGTGGCGGGGCAGATCAGCAGCATATTATGGAACGGGGTGATGACGACACCACGGTTCAGCATGTAGTGGTGAATTGCCTGGTCGATCGGCCGGTGGATCGCCCGCGCCGATTCGGTGCCGTTGCGCGGCCGGTCGGGACAACACATGAATTCCACCCGGGCGCCGACGCGCACCACGTGCCAGGGCATGCGGTGCCGGGCGATGGTGGCGGCGATGCCGGTCTCCAGCCGCTCGGCCAGCATCGCCAGCGGGGCAAAGGCTTCGTCGGTGAAATAGGTTTCCAGCATGCGGCGGATCAGCGCCAGCTGGATGGAGCTGCCCGACAGCGTCGTGCCGATGCCGCTATGGCCCGGCTGACGGGTGGCCAGGAAGTCGCCGATGCGGTCTGCAATCGCCGCCGAGAAACCGTAGACCGCCGCCGGAATGCCGCCTGCGATCGGCTTGCCCAGCACGATCGCATCCGCCTCGAGCCCGGTCGCCCGCGCATAGCCGCCGGCCCCGGAACTCATGGTATGCGTCTCGTCGATCACCAGAATGGTTCCGGTTTCGCGGGTGATGGCGCGCAAGGCGTCCAGGAAGCCGGGATCGGGCAGCACCATGCCGGTATTGGTCATGATCGGCTCGGCCAGCACGCAGGCGACGTCACGCGGGGCCAGCGCCGCCCGCAACGCCGGTATATCGTTGAATTCAACGACCTTCGTGTTGGCGGTCAGGTCGCGCGGCTCGCCGATCAGGCCGATGGCATGCACCGGCCTGCCGTCCCGCAGCTCGACGAAGGTTTCGTCGACCGCGCCGTGATAGCAGCCGCTGAACACCAGGATCCGGGCGCGGCCGGTGATCGCCCGCGCCCAGCGCAGCACCGAACGGTTGGCGTCGGAGGCGGTGGCCGTCACCTGCCAGCAGGGCAGTCCGAAGCGGTCCGCCAGCAGGGCGCCGACGACGGCCGCGTCGGGCGATGGCATCATGGTGGTAAGCCCGCGCGATCCGGCCTCGCACAGGGCCTCGGCCAGCGGTTCCGGACTGTGGCCGAACATGGCGCCGGTATCGCCCAGGCAGAAATCCACATAGGAATTGCCGTCCGCATCGGTCAGCCGGTTGCCGCGCGCTTCGGCGACGAACAGCGGAAAGGGCAGCCCCCAATCGACCATCCAGTGCATCGGCACGCCGCGCAGCCAGTGCCGCGCCGTCGTCGCCGAAAGTTCCGCCGACTTCGGATTGCGCTGGACATAGCGCGCCTTTTCGCGCGCCAGCATGGCGTCGATGGCGGCATCGTTCGGGGCGGCATCGTTCGGGACGGCTGTCGGGGCTGGCATGGTATTCCGGTTCAGCAAGAAGGAAGACGAAAATGTATCCAAATTGAATTCAATACAACAGCCACCCGGCCCCGCGTCAAGCGGACTTTCCGCCCGCCCCGGGGCTCAATCGGGGTTAGCTCAAGATGTACCGAAGAAATTGCGGAATCCTGGTTGCGCGAATCTCTTCGATTGCTTTTTCGGAGAGCTTCCAAGGGTCGCCCTTTATCCGAACGACCAGGTCGCGCCAGACTCTTTCAAACGCGGCTATGGCGTCTTCGTCGCTGTACCGCACACCAGCCGGCAACAGCGGTGCGATGTCTTCCGTCAGGCTTCGGCTCATTTTCTCAAGCATGCGTTGTTCGGCCGCGGCTCGGCTGATCGGCTTCCCATCCAAGGCGAGGTAATGCTCGAAACAGCCGATCAGTTTGTCCCGGTCGATCGTCAATTGCGTCAAGCCCTCATTCAGGTCGAAGAGATCGCGACTTTTGCGCCGCTGGAGCAGCGCACGCAGCTTGGTGCCAAAAAGCTCCTCGGGCTCGAAGGAGAGAATTTTTGTCTCTGCCGTCACAGGCCCGGTCGGCCAGCAGAATGTTGCCCGCCATGATGCTGTCGAACATATCGTCGGCGCTGCGCCCGTCATGGGCCTGACCCTCGGTCAGCTTGAGGTGGATCGGAAGGCCGCACAGACCGCTCGAAGTCCGTTAAATCAAAGCGAGCCATCGCAATCTCCTTTCAAGGAGACTGAATCGCAACTCGCCTCAATTGGGAATCCTGTTTATAGAGTTTATGGGTATGTGAGCTAACCAGTGGAAAGCCACGCGCAAGCGGTTGTATTGCGTTTTATGTTTTACAATTGCGTCAGAATACATAAGACTCCGCGTGTAACACCAGCTATGGCGGCAAGAGTGACAAAGCGGCTTTGGGAGCTTGAAGATATCGCAGAATTGGCGACTTAAGGCCAAAAAGACTGACCCCGGGAGCATGACTTTCGTCAGAGGCCGACCCGGGGTTTACGGTGCTCAATATAAACTCTTAGATCTTAATGGCAAGTTAATTTTATGAGAACCGCACCAATCAACGCAAGTCTTGAGCGAACGCTTACGCGGGATCGCCTCACCAAATATCTTGAGGCGGAAGGTGATGATCTCAATAAAGCGCTGGCACTTTATGAATACAATACAATGCTATCTGAAGCATTTTATGCGCCACTTCAGTGCATTGAAGTGTGTTTGAGAAATGCACTTAATGGCCGCATGACGGAAACTTATGGGCAGGACTGGTTTAACAATGGTAACGCCCCATTGAACGCCGAAGCTCGTGGAATGATAGAAGACGCATATGATAAGTTAAGACATGTTCCGCCGCCGGTTGCCCCTGGTCGCGTTGTGGCAGAATTAAAGTTCGCATTTTGGGTAAGCCTCCTTGGCCCGCCGTATGACGGCTCATTATGGAGGCAAACGCTTTATAAGGGGTTTCTTGCTGGCGGGGGCAAGTCTAGGTCGGTTGTCCACGGGCGATTCAATGCTCTTCGGCGCTTTCGAAATCGGGTCGCTCATCACGAGCCGATTTTCCACAGGCCCGTTGAGCGGCTTCACGGAGAGATTGTCGAGGCCGTTGGTTGGATGTGCCGAGACACGGAGCGGTGGGCAATGCACAACAGCCGGTTCCCGAAAGTTTTTAATTCAAACTGAGACACTACCGCCTATTGGCTCCGCTTGCGTTTGTACAAGGTCGATGTCTTCCGAGTACCGCAAAGCTTGGCGAAAGAGCAGCTTGTTGATCGCCGTGCCGCCGCGGAACGCAATCCTCCCGGCCAGGAAGGGATCGTTGAAGAGATCGCACAAGGCGCGGCAGATGATCAAATCCTGTTCGACCTGCCTCGGGTCCGGCCAGGGCGTCTTCGCGCTCCACTCTTGCAGATAGGCACGCGGAATCATGAATCGATCTCCACCGTTTCGTTGAGATCGAGCTTCCACTTCATATTCCGTTCATGCCGTTCGCCTCCCGCTCCAGTCAGGGTGGCCAGCCGTTTGACCGAAGGATCGAGCGGTTTCATCGACTTGGCTTTTTGTGCGAGGGGCAGCAATGCGTTGGCCTGGCGTACATGACCGAAGTGCTCCAGGAGATAGCCCAGGCGTCGCACGGCTGAGTTCTCATACGCGCGGGCTGCGTTTGCGAGCTTTCGGGGATCGGCCTTGGCGCCGAGATCGTGGACGATCTGTGCCGCACCGTTGAGCCCGGCCGCTTTGTGAAGGTACCGCGCGGAATCCAGCAGCGTCAGTTCCACGCCGGCGACCTTCGCGAATCCGGCGTCGCTTTTCATTCGGTCGAGCCAATCTGGCTGGTTCGTTTCCGCGAATGCATGGGGTGCCTGATAAACGAACTGGATTTTGTGGCGGCCAAGCTCCAACGCCGGGATCTGCTTCGGCACGATCACCTGAAAGACCATTGCCGCCTGATGCGAGGCGCCGTGGAACGCGGCGGCTCGGAGCAGCGAGACGCGATAGTCCACGCCCAGGTGCGTCATGAGGGGATCGATCCAGAGAACCGGGGCCGGGGCCCCCGTTACCTGGTCTTCCGGCCGCAGGATGAGATAGAAGCCTTGCTTGGGGCTGGCCAGGCGGTGCTTTTTCGTCAATCTGGCGGCGGCCGCCAGGAAGGCGGTTGACGACTGGCCGAGCGCTTTCATCGCCTCTTCCTTGGAGAAGCAGGCGCGGCCCCGCATCAGCAGGTTGTCGAGATATGGGCCAAGCGCGCGCATTCCCTGTTCATATTATAAATTCGACTATATTCAAAGTTTTTTCAATATGAGCGGGGACACTCTGCTGTTCCCGGATTATTTGCCGCGCTTGAGCCGGCGTTCGCGCCAGTAGACATA
>JAHELM010000167.1 GCA_024644185.1 Rhodospirillales bacterium
CCCGGTCTCGATGGCAATCTCGATCTGGCGCTTGGCGATCAGCGGCCGGGCAATCGATGTGCCGAGCAGATAGGTACCCTCGTACAGCGCATTGGCCCGAAACATCGGGAACACGTAGTCCCGAACGAATTCCTCGCGCAAATCCTCGATGTAGATCTGCTTGATCCCCATCATCTCGGCCTTCTTGCGGGCCGGCTCCAACTCCTCGCCCTGGCCGAGATCGGCGGTGAAGGTCACCACCTCGCAACGATAGGTGTCCTGCAGCCAGCGCAGGATGATCGAGGTGTCCAGACCGCCCGAATATGCGAGGACGACCTTCTTGATCTTCGAGGATTTGGTTTTATCGGACATGGCGCGCATCCGTGGCTAGGGGGACGGTTCAGGGGCGGCGGCACTATAGCGCCTCGCGCCACTGGTGCAAGGCCAAGCACTGGCAGGGGTGCGACACGGTGCCGCGGATGCCCGGGGGGCTTGTAAACTCATTTGCGAATGATTATTAGTTTCATATGTACCAAGCGACCTCCACCACACCAACGCCGTGAGAAGGGATTTATTCGTGAACCACGCCAACGCCATTCGTACCGTGACCGCCGCACTCCTGCTGGCCGGCGCGGGCCTGTTCGCCAACCATGCCGCACTTGCGGAAGACACCGTGAACGCCACCGTCGTCATCAAGGATCACAAGTTCGATCCGGCGGAAATCCGTGTACCGGCCGGAAAGACGATCCGCCTGACGGTGCGGAACGACGACGCCACGCCGGAGGAATTCGAGAGTCACGATCTGGACCTGGAAAAGATCGTGCCGGGCGGTGCGTCGATCATTCTGGTGTTTGGTCCGCTGAAGGCCGGAAGCTATAACTTCGTCGGCGAGTTCAACGAGGATTCGGCCAAGGGCCTGATCGTCGCCGAATAACGCAAACAAGGAACAGTCGCCATGCTCGCCACCGCGCTGATCGTCTTTCGTGAAACCATCGAGGCCGGCCTGATTGTCGGCATCGTGCTGGCGGCAACCCGCGGCGTCGCCGGGCGCGGCCGCTGGGTGATGACCGGGATCGGCGCCGGGATAGCGGGGGCCTGCGTGGTCGCCGCCTTTGCCGGCTCGATCGCCGGCTTCATGGAGGGCATGGGCCAGGAATTGTTCAACGCCATGATCCTGCTGTTCGCGGTGATTCTGCTCGGCTGGCACAATGTCTGGATGGAGCGCCACGGCCGCGAAATGGCGACGGAATTGCGCAGCGTCGGCCAATCGGTCAGTGCCGGCGCGCGGCCGCTCTATGTGCTTGCAATCGTCATCGGCATCGCGGTGCTGCGCGAGGGTGCGGAGGTTGTGCTGCTGCTGTACGGCATCGCCGCCGGCGGTGGAACCAGGGCGGCGGGGATGCTGGCCGGCGGCGGGCTTGGCCTGGCCGGCGGCGCGGCCTTGTCGACGGCGCTCTATCTCGGGCTGCTGGTCATCCCGATGCGCCATCTGTTCAATGCGACCGCCGCACTGATCCTGCTGGTGGCAAGCGGTCTGGCGGCGCAGGCGGCGAAACTTCTGATCCAGGCGCGGATCCTGCCGCCACTCGGCCAGCCGCTGTGGGACAGCAACTGGCTGCTTGCCGAAAACTCGATTCCCGGGCAAATCCTGCACGCCTTGATCGGCTATGTCGCCCGCCCCAGCGGCTTGCAGTTGGTGTTCTATGTTGGAACGCTGCTGACGATCGGCGGGCTGATGTATCTCAATCGCCGGCCGGTGGCCGTGGCCCCCGCGCGAGCCGCGGCAGAGTGAACAGCGCCCCGGCGAACAACGCCGCCGCACCGATGCCAAAGATCGCCAGGTAGGAATGCGTCCATTCGAACAGCAGCGACAACCCGTAGGACCCGGCGGCCTGGGTAAGGGCGAAGGCCAGAGACATGAGCCACCATAGCCGCTTCTGTCCCTGCCTTCCGCCGATTTCCGCACTGCGACCGGCAAACAGCGTGACATTGCCGATGAACAGCAGGCCGAACAGCACCGAGGACAGGATCAGCATCGGCTGCGCTTCGCTCAGCAACGGGATCGCCACCGCGATGCCCATCAGGACCATACCCGCCGTCAGCACGGTGCCGAACGAGAACCGCCCGACCAGTCGTCCCGCCAGCAGCGGCGCCACCGCCGAGACGATACCCAGCAACGCCCAGTGCGCACCGCCGACATCGACCCCAAGCCCAAGCCCGCGGGCCAGATAGTCGACCCAGAAAATCGCATGCGGCGCCATGCCGACCGCATACAGGCCGTAGCCGGCAAGTAGCGCCATCGCCGCCCTGCCGATCCGGGGGCCGTCCTTGCCCGGAATCGCCGCCGGCGCATCGCCCTTCGGCTCGCGCCACCAGTGATGCGCCAGCAGGGCAAGCAGCAGCGAAATGCCCGCAAGACCCAACCAGGCGGGGGTTGCGCCCAGCCGTGCCAGCAAAGGCACGACCGTCCCCGACGCCGCCATGCCGGCGCCAACCCCGGCGAACACGGCGCCACTGGCCGCGCCCCATCGCGCCACCGGGATCTGCGCCAGAACCGCCGGCGGCACCACAACCATCAACACGCCGCCGCCATACCCCGCCAGGAATCGCCAGGGCTGCAGCCAGATGAACCCCCAGGGCAGCGCGGACATCGCCAGCGACACGACGCACAGCACCAGCATCAGGCGGACGGCGCGGCCGGTCCCCTGCCGCCGGGCCAGCAGCAGGGCGCTGGCGACGCCGAAGAAATAACCGGTGAAATTGATCGCCGCCAGATAGCCTGCCTCGGCCCCGGTCACCCAACCCTCGCCGACCAGCACCGGCATCAGCGGCGTGTAGGCGAAGCGGGCAATGCCGTTGGCGATCAGGCTGCAGGCGAAGCCGACAGCGGCCAGCCGCCGGATGCCGGCGGCATCGTGCACCAGGCCGTCGGCCTCATCCGCCGGTGTTTCCGCGGTCACCTCAGTCGCTCAAGCGCGCGTCGCACATTGTTCGCCGTCAATACGCTGGTCCAGCGGTTGGACTCGTTCGTCACACCGGCGATATGCGGAGTGAGGATCAGGTTCGGCACGCCGGCGAAGCGGGCGCCCGAAGCGGCGTCCACCGGCTCGGCGGCGAACACGTCCAGCGCCGCGCCGCCCATCCGCCCGGCCCTGAGCGCGGCGACCACCGCATCCTCGTCAACGATACCGCCGCGCGCGGTGTTGATCAGGACGGCGTCGCGTTTCATCGTCGCGATTGCGGCGGCGTCGATCATGTTCCGCGTCGTCGCGGTGAAGGGCACATGCAGGCTGATCGCATCGGCTTGCCTCAGCAGCGCCTCGAGCGGCACCGGGCATACGCGCGTCGCCCGCCAGACCGGATCCTCGGCATGCACGAAGGGATCATGCGCCAGCACTGCCATGCCCAGCGCCGCGGCACGGGTCGCTACCTGGCGGGCAATATCGCCAAAGCCGACCAGCCCCATGGTGCAGCCGGCGACCTCGCGGCCCATCAGCGCATTGCGCGGCCATTCGCCCGCGATTACCCGCCCGGTCGCGCCGTAAGCGCCGCGCAGCAGCATCAGGGTCGCCGCGATCACGTATTCGGCGACTGACACCGCATTGGCGCCGCGCGCCGGCAGCACCTCGATGCCGCGCGCCGCGCAAGCGTCGAGATCGATGTTTTCCAGCCCGACCCCCAGGCGCCCCACCACCTTGAGGGTGGGGCAACCGTCCAGCAGCGCCGCTGTCACCTGGGTCCGATTGCGCACGATCAGCGCCCGGCATTCCGCCGCCGCGCGCGCCAGGTCGGCGGGCCGGTCGACCAGATTGCGGTCGTAGAGTACGTCATGCGTCGCCGCCAGCTCGGCCGCGATGGCCTCGTCCATGAATTCGGTAATCACGATATCGGCCATGCGCCCCGCCCCTTCCCCTGGATGTGGCGGAGGGTAGCACGCCGGATATTCGGCGCAAGGTACCGGGAGTCAGCCTTGTTCCCGTTGTTCCCTATCGTGGTTTCGGTCGACCGCCGGCCAGTCGATGAAGGCAAAGACCCACAGCATGATCAGATTGACCACCGGCACCACGGCCAGCAGCACCCACCAGCGCGAGAACCCCGCCCGGCCGACGATGCGACCGTAGATCCACAAGAACAGGGCAAAAACCAGCAACCAGACCAGCCCGCCGCCCATCATGACGCCGAAGCCATGCCCCTCGTAACCGCCATAGCCGTTCATGCGCCGGCTCCCGGCTCGCCGGCGGCGCGGGACCGGTGTACCGGCCATTCCGCGAAGGCGAGGATCAGCACGATGACGATGAAGCCGACCGGCGGCACCAGCGCCATCAGGATCCACCAGCCGGAAAATCCTGCGCGGGTGAGTATTCGCCACAGCGGCACGCCCAGAACGATCCAGAAGAAGAATGCCGGGCCGACGATCATCGCCGCGCCCATGCCCGCATCGCCATACATGACGTCTCCCCCTTGCCGGTATTCGAAGCGGTCATCCTGTCACGGGCGAGCCATGCACGGCAATCATGCGATCGATTTCGGACAGGGCGTAGCCGGCGACCCTCTGGTGGACGGCGACCTTGGCCGGATCGGTCTCGTCCAGATCGCCCAGGATGACGATGTTCTCGTCGTTCAGCCGGTTCGCCGGATCGGTGTAGTTGAAGCTGCCGCCGATCACCACGCGGCCATCGATGACCATCAGCTTGTGGTGCAGCTTGCCGAGGCCGGCACCACGATCGGCCAGGAACACCCGAGGCCGATTCGTACCCGATCCGGCAGCAGCCAGAATCCGGCTGGCCGACCAGCCCTGGTTGCCCTGTCCGCGATCGAAGATGCCGGTCAGCGCCACGCCCGCCCGATGCACCATCAGCATCATGTCGTCGATGCCCGACGAGCGCGCGAAGGTGAAGATCGCGAAATCGATGCGGGTTCGCGCCTTCGCCATCTGCTTCATGATTTCCATCTCGGGCGCATGGTCGGGCGCAAACAGAATCTTCACCGGCACGCCCGACACCGTCAGTTCGCGCGGGGCCGGATCGTGCCGCATCCGGGCGACGCCGAATGTACCGTCCCATATTTCCTCGAACTCGGCCGCATATTCCCCCGCCACCCGCTTGCCGCCGATGACGACGAGATGATTCAGATTGGCATGCGTGCCGGTCGGCGTGAAATTGGTCGAACCGGTCAACAGCGCGGCACGGTCGCCGTCGAGGTCGCGGACAATGAATTTCTGGTGGAAGATCGCGCCGTTGTAGTCGGAGCGCACATGCAGCCCGCCGCGCAGCAGCGCCGCATGCACCGTTCGGTTCGCCTCGTTCCGGCCGCCCGGCATCCACGGATCGGCGATCGCCTGACCGCCGACATGCAGATAGTCCTCTTCCAGGACGACGCGCACCGTCACGCCACGCGCCCGCGCGGCGATCAGGGCGCGGGCAATGGGTTCGGATTCCAGTTCCTGCACGGCGACATCGAGAGTCCGTCGCGCGCCGTCGATGAAATCCACGATCGCCGCTTCCAGATCGTCGGGCGCCGGACTCTCCCCCGGCCCGACGGCAAGCTGCGCCGGCCCCATGCAGAGCGTCACATTGCCTTCGATCAGCGGCATGAGTGGATAGTACACGCGGCACAAGGGAAACACCAGACGGCGGGGCCGCGCCTCGGTAGTGTCTCAGGCGCCGGCCGGGGCGTCCTTGGTCTCGCCGCGCTGTTTCCAGGCGGGCGTGCGCTGGCTTTCGGACTTGAGCTGACCGCAGGCCGCGGCAATGTCGCGGCCGCGCGGCTGGCGCACGGTGGCCATGATGTCCGCGGCGCGGATGATTTCGCCGAATCGATCGACCCGCTCCGGCTCCGAAGTCTCGTAACGGCTTCCCGGCCAGGGGTTGAAGGGGATCAGATTGATCTTCGCCGGAATCCCCTTGAGCACGCGCAGCAGCGCCCGCGCGTCGGCGTCGGAATCGTTGATGCCCTTGAGCATGACATATTCGAAGGTAATGCGCCGCGCGTTCGACAGATCCGGATAGTCGCGGCAGGCGGCCAGCAATTCGGCGATCGGCCAGCGTTTGTTGATCGGCACCAGCTCGTCGCGCAGCTCGTCGCGCGCGGCATGCAGCGAGATCGCCAGCATGACCCGCATCTCCGCGCCGGCCCGGCGGATTTCCGGAACCACGCCCGAAGTCGACAGCGTGATGCGCCGGCGCGAGAAG